>JAWVCV010000064.1:0-7716 GCA_033858115.1 Gaiellaceae bacterium | reverse complement strand
AGCTCGACCCGATCGTCCGCTGGCTCTGGCCGGTGCCCGTCGCGCTCTTCGTCGTCTACCCCTATCTGAAGCGCGTCACCTGGCTTTGCCACTTCTGGCTGGGCGCGTCGCTCGGCCTCGCGCCCGTAGGGGCGTGGGCGGCGGTGACGGGGGAGCTGCCGTGGCAGGCGTGGGCCCTCGGAGGCGCGGTCGCGCTCTGGGTCGCCGGCTTCGACCTCTTCTACTCGCTCTTCGACGCCGAGCATGATCGCGAGGAAGGGCTGCAGTCCTGGGTGGTGCGCTTCGGGGAGCGCGGCGTGTTCCAGGGTGCGCGGCTGTTCCATCTCGGCACGGTGGCGCTGCTCGTCCTCGCCGGGACGGGGCTCGACGTCGGTTTTGCGTACTGCCTCGGCGTCGCCGCCGTCGCCGGCCTCCTCGCCTATGAGCACCTGCTCGTCCGGCCGGGCGACCTTCGCCGGCTCGACGCCGCCTTCTTCACCGTCAACGGCGTCATCAGCATCGTCTTTCTCGCTTTCGTCCTCGCCGACGTGCTGCTGTGATCCGGGCGCGGGCCGTCGAGAAGCGCTACGGGCGCCGGCGTGCGCTGCGGCCGCTCGATCTCGACCTCGACCGGGGAGGCTTCCTCGTCGTCACCGGCGCAAACGGCTCGGGGAAGACCACGCTGCTGCGGCTGGTCGTCGGGCTGGCGGCTCCGACGCGGGGCACCCTGGAGGTGGACGCCGGTCGCGGCGAGCTCGGCTATCTCGGCCATGAGCCGCTGCTCTACCGCGATCTGACCGCGCTCGAGAACCTCGACCTCTACGGCCGGCTCTACCGCGTCGCGGAGCGCCGCGAGCGGACCGGGATGCTGCTGGAGCGGTTCGGGCTCTGGGATGTGCGCGGCGAGCGGGTCGGGTCGTTCTCGCGGGGGATGACACAGCGTCTGGCTCTCTGCCGGACGCTGCTGCACGACCCGGCGCTGCTCGTTCTCGACGAGCCTTTCACCGCCCTCGACGACGAGGGCGCAACCTTGCTCGACCGGCTGCTCGCCGAGCTCGCAGGCTCCGCCACGGTGCTCCTCTCCACTCACGATCCGGACCGGGTCGGCCCGCTCGCGTCGAACCGGATCGTGCTCGCGTGACGTACCTCGGGGCCGTCACCACGCTGGCGCGCAAGGACCTGCGGCTGGAGCTGCGGGCACGGGACACGTTGCCGGCAATGCTCCTCTTCGTCCTCTCGACGCTGGTCGTCTTCCATTTCGCGCTGCCGACCGGAGCCGACGAGGTCGCGGCACAGGGGTTGCTCTGGGTCGCGCTCGTCTTCACGGCTCTGCTCGGGCTGGCACGGGCGTGGGCGCCCGAGCGCGAGGGCGGGGCGCTCGACGGACTCGTCCTGGCGCCGAACGACCGGAGCGCGATCTGGCTCGGCAAGTCGGTGGCCGTGTTCGTGTTCCTGGCGGCGATCGAGCTCGTCGCGCTGCCGGCCTTCGCACTGTTCTTCTCGCCTCTCAGCGCAGCCGCGGTGGCCGGCGTCCTGCTCGCCAACGTGGGGATCTGCGCCGTCGGCACCCTGCTCGCCGCGATGGCCACGGCGAGCCGGACGCGCGAGCTGATCCTGCCGCTGCTCTTCCTGCCGCTCGCGATCCCGCTCGTCGTCGGCGGCGTCGGAGCCAGCGTCTCCACCGAGCCCGGCCGCTACCTCACGTTTCTGGGCCTGTACGACGCGGTCTTCGCGATACTGTGCTGGGCGTCCTTTGAGTACGTCGTCTCCGAATAGCAGGGGCTCCTCGAGCTCTGTTCCAGTGCTCGCGGCCCTTGCCGCGACGTTGGTCGGGATCGCGATCGTGCTGACCTTCTTCGTCGCGCCGGAGGACGCCGACCAGGGCATCTCCCAGAAGATCTTCTACTTCCACGTTCCGATCGCGCTGACCGCCTACGCCTGCTTCGGCTGGGGCGCGTGGAAGGCGCTGCGGCTGCTCTGGACGCGGGGCGAGCGCTACGACCTCGAGAGCTATGTCGCCATTCACCAGGGCACGATCTTCGGCGCCCTGACGCTTGCGACCGGGTCGATCTGGGCCAAGGCGTCCTGGGGGAAGTGGTGGGTGTGGGACTCGAACCAGCTTGTCCTCTTCCTCGTCCTCTTCCTCTTCTACTCGGCCTACTTCATGCTCCGCTTCTCGATCGAGGAAGGGCCGCGGCGCGCGAACGTCTCCGCGGTGTATGCGCTCTTCGGCGTCGCGTTGATCCCCATCAGCTTCCTGGCGATCCGGCTCGCGGAGGACTTCATCCACCCGACCACCTTCACGCGCGACGGCCCTCAGATGACCGGGACGATGTTCTTCGCCTTCTGCGTCGCCTGGCTGGCGATGAGCGTGCTGGCCTACGCGCTCTACCGGGTCGAGCTGCTCGGCAAGCGGCTGGACGCGAACCTGCGCGATCTCCGAGAGGCGTTGACCGCGTGAGCAGCGGCGAGAAGTACGTGGCGGCGGCGTACGGCGTCGTCTTCGTCGCCGTGCTCGTCTACGTCGCGATCATCGCGGCGAAGCTGGCGCGGCTCGAGCGGGAGACGGCCGAGCTCGCGGAGCTCGCTCGTCGCCGGTCCGATGGCTGAGCTCCTCGTCGTCCCCGCACTGCTCGCCTACGGCGAGGCGGCGTTCGCCTACGCGGGCGAGCTGCGCGGGCCGGGGCTGGCCGGACGGCTCGCGACCTGGGGCGTCCGACTGGGCTGGCTGGCGCAGACCGCGCTCCTCGTCGGCCAGGCCACCTCGGGCGACGGGTTTCCGTGGGGCACGTGGGCCGGCGCGCTCAACCTCTTCGTCTGGCTAGTGGTCGGGGCCTATCTGATCTGGGGCTGCACGCCGAAGTACCGGCTGCTCGGCCTCACCGTGATGCCGCTCGCAGCCGTCCTGCTCGCGCTCGCCTGGGCCGGCGGCGGCACCGCGCTCGAGGAGGGCGACCGCTCCGGCGCGGTTCTCGCCGTCCACGCAGTGCTGATGCTCGCCGGCTTCGCAGGCCTGACGCTCGCGGCCGGGATGGCCACGCTCTACCTCTGGCAGGAGCGGCGGCTGAAGCGACACGAGCGCGGCGTTCTCCGCGTCCGCGTGCCGCCACTCGACGCGCTCGACCGACTTGCGGCCCGAGCTGTGCTTGCATCGCTCGTGCTCCTTGCCGTCGGGATCGGCGTCGGCGCCGCGAGCTTCGAGCGCGGCGACTTCGACGCGGCGATGGCGGTGACGTTGCTCGTATATGCCACCTACGCGGCGCTGCTGGTGCTCCGCCACGAGGGCTGGCGCGGGCATCGGGCGGCGCTGCTCAATCTGGCCGGCTTCGTCCTCGTCGCGATCGTCCTTCCTCTGACCCACTTCGCATCGTGAAGCTCACGCTTGCGGGCATCTCGCACCATCGCGCTCCGATCGAGCTGCGCGAGCGAGTCGCGCTCGACCTCGACTCCTGTCGCGAGCTCGCAGCGCGCGTGGGCGGCGAGGCGGTCGTGCTCTCGACCTGCAATCGCACGGAGCTGTACGTCGTGCGGGAGGAGGACGCGGAGGAGCTGGCCGCCGGCACGCTGGCAGAGCTCGCCGGCGACCGCGCGCCCGACCTGGCTGCCGCGCTCTACCGCTTGCGCGACGAGGCGGCGGCGCTGCACCTCTTTCGCGTCGCCGCCGGGCTCGACTCGCTGGTGCCCGGGGAAGGCGAGATCCTCGGCCAGGTGCGGACGGCGTTCGAGGCTGGCTCGGCAGGGCCCATCCTCGACCGGCTGTTTCGCCAGGCGCTCCACACCGGGCGTCGCGTGCGGATCGAGACCGCGATCGGCGAGAGCCCCGCATCGGTTCCCTCGGCCGCCGCCGCCCTGGCCCAGCAGGTCTTCGGGGAGCTCGACGGCCGGCGAGTCGTGCTGATCGGCGCCGGCAAGATGAGCGAGGCGACGGCCCGCAACCTCGTCTCGCGCGGTGCCGAGATCGCGGTGGTCGCGAACCGCACGCCCGCTCACGGCGAGGACCTGGCTCGCAAGCTGCGGGCGGCGCCGGTCGCTCTCGACGCCGTGGGCGCCGAGCTGGAGCAGGCCGACATCGTCGTCTCGGCGACGAGCGCGCCCGAGCTCGTGCTCACGCGGGACGCGGTCGCGGCCGCGCTCCGCGGGCGCAAGGGCCGGTCGCTGCTGCTCGTCGACCTCGCGGTCCCGCGCGATCTCGATCCCGGCATCAACGAGCTCGAAGGCTGCTTCCTCTACGACGTGGACGACCTCGAGGCCGTCGTCACCGAGACGCTGCACGGCCGCCGCAGCGAGGCCACCCGGGCTGAGCATCTCGTCGCCGTCGAGGCGGAGCGATTCCGCGAGTGGCAGGCCTCGCTCGACATCGTCCCGACGATCGCGTCGCTCCGGGCCCTCGTCGAGGAGATCCGCGACAGCGAGTTCGCGCGGGCCGGCGGCAAGCTCTCGGAGCGGGAGCGCAAGCACGTCGAGTCGGTGACCTCACAGATCCTGGCAAAGCTCCTGCACCTGCCCACGATTCGGATGAAAGAGGCAGCTGCGGCAGCCGACGGAGTGGTCTATGCTGACGTTGTGAGGCACCTGTTCGGGCTGGGAGAGGAGGAGCGGCGCCGATGACGACTCGATTCATGTCCGGGAGGCCGCTGCCGCTCCAGGTCCCGACGGCGTTCGTGCGCATCCGGCCGAGCAATCACGGCGCCCGCGGCTGCGGCGAGTCCAGGCCCGTGTCGCGGCGAACCTGTGCTCATCCGCCTCGGCTCCCGCGGCAGTAGGCTCGCTCTCACCCAGGCGGAGCAGGCCGCAGAGCGCCTGCGCAGGCCCGGGATCGAGATTGCGCTCGTGCCGATCACGACCGCAGGGGACCGCGACCGGACGAAGCCATTCGGGGAGATCGGCGCCCGCGGCGTCTTCGTCAAGGAGCTGGAGGAGGCGCTGCTCGCCGGCCGGATCGACGTCGCCGTGCACTCCGCGAAGGACATGACCTCGACGGACGCCGACGGCCTCGCGGTGGGCGCCTACCCGCCGCGCGAGGACCCGCGCGACGCGCTCTGCGGCGCGAGCGAGCTGCGACCGGGGTTGCGGATCGGTACGGCCTCCGTGCGCCGGCGCGCGCAGCTGCTCGCGCTCGAGCCCTCGCTCTCGATCGAGCCCTTGCGCGGGAACATCGACACGCGGTTGCGCAAGCGCGGCGAGCGCGGCCTCGATGCGGTCGTGCTTGCGGCGTGCGGGCTCGACCGGCTCGGCCTCCAGGCGGAGATCGGCCTGCGCTTCGACCCGGCAGAGTTGCTCCCCGAGGCGGGCCAGGGCGCCCTGGCGCTGCAGGTGCGGGCAGGTGAGGAGAAGCTCGTCTCGGTAGCCGACGACGCCGAGACGCGGCGACGGGTAGAGGCCGAGCGCCGTTGCGTGGCGCTCGTCGGCGGCGGCTGCCTTGCTCCCGTCGCCGCCTATCACGACGGCTCGAGCCTGACCGCGCTCGTCGCGGACGAAGACGGCGCGTGGCTCGAGAGACGCACCGGCGACGACCCCGAGGCCGTCGCCCGCGAACTCCTCTCGTTCGTCTCGTGAGGATCGTCGTGACCCGGCCGCGCGGTCACGAGCAGGAGCTCGCGCGCGGGCTCGAGGCGCTCGGGCACGAGGTCGCTCTCTGCCCGCTGATCGAAGTGGAGCCGCTGGGCGACGACCCCGTCGACGTCTCGGGCTACGACTGGGTGATCGTCACGAGCGTCAACGGCGCCCGCGAGCTGCGACGGCGGATGCTGGGGGAGCCCCGCGGGCTCGCCGCGATCGGCCAGGCCACGGCGGACGCGCTCGGCGGCGCCGACCTCGTGCCGTCCGTCTCGACGCAGGAGGGGTTGCTCGCCGAGCTGCCTCGTCCTGCGGGCCGGGTGCTCTTCGCGGGCGCGGAAGGGGCACGCACCCTGCTCGTCGAGGAGCTCGACGCAACCTTCGTTCCGCTCTACCGAACGCGCGAGCTGACGCCCCGTGATCCGCCGGCGGGAGACCTCGTCGTGCTCGCGTCGGCATCGGCCGCCCGGGCCTGGGGACGGCTCGCGGTCTCGATCCCAGCGGTCAGCATCGGCCCGCAGACGACTGCGGCGGCGCGAGGAGCGGGCGTCGATGTCGTCGCCGAGGCGGAGACGCACGACGTCGCAGGCTTGCTGGCGGCGATAACCTCTCGCGCGTGTTCGTTACCTTCCTGAGCGACTTCGGCCTCCAGGACGACTTCGTCGGCACCTGCCACGGCGTGATCAAGCGGATCGCGCCGGAGTCGCAGGTGATCGACGTCACCCACGGGATTCCGAGGCAGCAGGTGCTTCAGGGCGCGCTCGTGCTGGCGAACACGATTCCGTACATGCCGATCGGCGTGCATCTCGCCGTCGTCGACCCGGGCGTCGGCAGCGCGCGGCGGGCGCTTGCGCTCCGCGACGAGGCGGGCCGGGCCTTCGTCGGGCCGGACAACGGCCTCTTGATTCCGGCGGCGGAGCGCACCGGAATCGCCGCTGCACACGAGCTGGCCAATCCGGCGTATGCGCTCGAGTCGATCTCTCGCACGTTCCACGGCCGCGATCTGTTCGCGCCGGCCGCCGCCCACCTGGCCCGCGGCGTCTCGATCGACGAGCTCGGACCGCCGATCGATCCTGGCGCCCTCGTCCGCCTCGACCTGCCCCAGCCGGAAGTCGGGCCGAGCAGGATCGCGGCGACGATTCTCTACGTTGACTCCTTCGGCAACATCGCGCTGAACCTCACCCGTGACCACGTCGCCGGGGTGGGGATCGTCCCGGGAACGCAGGTGGAGCTCGACCTCGGAGGCGAGCGGTTTTACGCCGTCGCCGCGAGGACGTTCGCGGATGCCCGGCCGGGCGACATCATGCTCTACGAGGACAGCTACCGGAACATGTCGGTCGCGATCAGCAACGGAAACGCCGCCGAGATGCTGCACGCGCGCGCGGGCCAGTCGCTGCGGATCAATGTCGGCACCATCTGACGTGCCAGCCGCCAGGCGCCTGTAAGCTGCGGCGCACAAGGGCGTTCGCGGAGCGGTATCACCGTCCCGGACGTCCTTCTTTCTCAGCAGTGTGCCGGGCGGCGCTGGGCCCACGGCCGCGCCGTTTCGATCTGCGCGGAGACTCGAAGGAGCAGCGCCTCGTCGAAGGGCGGTCCGACGAGCTGGCTGCCGATCGGCAGCCCGGTATCGGTCCAGTGCAGCGGCAGCGAGACTGCCGGCTGGCCCGTGACGTTGAACGCTGCCGTGAAGGGCGTGAACCGCGCCGCGCGGTCGAACTGCTCCCAGGGGTCCTCCGGCTCGGTGTCCCAGCCGACGGGGACCGGCGGGAGCGCCAGCGTCGGCGTCAGCAGCAGGTCGTAGCTCGACCAGAGCGGCAGGATCTTCCGTGCGCGCAGCTGCAGGCGAGACATCGCGGCGGCGTAGTCCGTGCTCGGCGTCTGCTGCGCGCCGTGGAGAAACGCCTGGTTGAGGGGGCTGAGGACGGATGGGTCCGCAATGGGATACAGCGCCGGCGCCGTCTGCCACACCGCTCGGAAGTCGTCCATCAGGCCCTCGCCTCCCCAGTCGGGAGTGGCCTCCTCGACCTCGTGGCCGAGCGTTGCGAGCAGCTCGGCGGTCTCTCGTGCCGCGAAGACGCAGGCTTCGGCAACGTCGGCGTCGACCGGAGGCTCCGTCGTGACGGCGATGCGGAGGCGGCCGGGATCGGCCCCGACCTCCTCTGCATACGGTCGTTCGGGGGC
>JAWVCV010000063.1:0-5563 GCA_033858115.1 Gaiellaceae bacterium | reverse complement strand
TGCAAGCGCCCGTGCTCGCGCTCTACGGCGGCGCCGACGAGGGGATCACGCCGGCCGATCAGCAGGCGTTCGCCGAGGCGCTGACAGCCGCGGGCACGCCGCACGAGACCGTGGTCTACGACGAGGCGCCGCACAGCTTCTTCGACCGGAAGATGGACGAGCACGCGGCGGCCTGCGCCGACGCGTGGCGGCTCATGCTTCGTTTCTTCGGGGTGCCGGCGACCTGAGGAGTGCACGGCGCGCCGGAATCGCGAGCGCGAGGTAGAGCAGCAGGAACCCGACGGGCATGACCCGGAACATCGTCGCGTAGCCCCAGACGCCGGCGACGATCCCGCCGATGACTGGGGCGACGATCTTCCCGAGGTCGAGCCCGCCGTAGAGCAACGCCGAGACGAGCCCGTGGCCGCGTTCGTCGTCGCCGACGGCGTCGAATGCATCGGCCGACCCGGTCACGCGCAGCAGGCCCCGGGAGAGGCCCATCAGCAGGAAGAGCGGGATCTGGAGGAGGAAGATCCCGATCACGGAGGGGATGAAGCAGGTGGCGAGCGCCCCGATCGCGACCAGCGGCAGAGTCAGCCCCGCCGCATTGAAGCGCTGGAAGATCGGCCCTGAGCTGAGCCGCGACGACGCCGAGGCCCACGAGCGGACGCTCGAGAGCGCGCCGATCTGCGTCAGCGAGAGCCCCGCCTGGCGCGCGAGCACCGGGTGGAACGCGTTCACGATCGCATTGAGGCCGTTGATGAAGAACATCACCAGCACGCCGGCCCAGACGGCGAGCGGCATGCGCACCAGCTGCCGGAGCGGCAGCCGCGGCCGCTCCTCCTGTCGCTCCTGCTGGGCGACGACGGAGCCGACTCGCGTGGCCATGAGCAGGGCTCCGACGAGCGGCGTCAGGGCGAACAACCAGAAGGTCGACCGTAGGCCAATCAGGTCGCCGCTGATCCCGCCCAGGACGGCGGCGATGTTGCCCAGGCTGGCGGCGCCGGCGAAGTACCCCATCGCCGCCGTCGTCGAGATGCCGGCGGGAGGACGGGCCACGAGCAGCGCGAGCTGCACGGTCGTCGCGACCGACCAGCCGACCCCGTTGAGCGCCATCAGGCCGGCGAGAACGAGCGGCGAGTGCACGAACGGGATCAGCGCGAAGCTCGCCGCCGAGCACATCCCGCCCAGGAGCAGCAGCGCGCGGCCGCGGCTCGCCGAGTACGCGAGGCCCGTCGGCAGCCTCGCCGCCAGCGCCGCGACCGACAGCGCGCCGACGACGAGGCCGATCTGCGCCGGCCCGAGCCCCGCGTCGCGCGAGAGGTAGACCGGCACGAGCACGGTCAGGGCGGCGTTGCCGCCGGTGAAGAGAAAGACGGAGAGGTAGACGGGAGCGAGCGCGACGAGCAGCGTGCCGCGCGACGCCTTGCTACTCACCCGCGGGAATGAGCGAGAACGCCTCCTCGTGGAAGGTCAGGGTGACCGCCGTCGGGGCTGGAATGGAGACCTTGGAGTTGCAGCGCGTGCGGATCTCGCGCGAACCGACGGAGACGACGTGGTCGACCACTTCGCCGAGGAACGCGCGCGCCTCGACGCGGCCGTTCCAGAGGTTGGGCCCGACACCGTCTTCGCCGGGCTTGATCTCGATGTGCTCCGGCCGCGCGGCGACGACGACCGGCGCGCCGACGGCGAACTCGGCCTCGGAGGGAACTCGCAGAACGCCGTCCTGCGTCCGCACGGTGTAGACGGACCCTTCCCGCGCCTCGATGGAGCCGTCGATGAAGTTCGACGTGCCGATGAAGTCGGCGACGAAGCGCGACGCCGGCTGCTCGTAGACCTCTCGCGGAGTGCCGACCTGCTCGATCTTGCCCTCACGCATCACCGCCACGCGGTTCGACATCGCGAGCGCCTCGACCTGGTCGTGCGTGACGTAGACGGCGGTGACGCCGAGCTCCCGCTGCAGGCGCTTGAGCTCGAAGCGCATCTCGTCGCGCAGCTTCGCATCGAGGTTCGACAGCGGCTCGTCGAGCAGCATCAAAGGCGGCTCCATCACGAGCGCGCGCGCCAGCGCGAGGCGCTGCTGCTGCCCACCGGAGAGGTCGGTGGCCTGCCTCGACGCGAGGTGGTCGAGCTGGACGATTCCGAGCGTGCGCTCGACGCGCTCCTGGATCTGCTTCCGCGACGGGCGCTTTCGCCGCCGCAGCACTTCGAGCGGGAAGGCGACGTTCTTGAACACGTTCATGTGCGGCCAGATCGCATAGGACTGGAAGACCATCCCGAGCCCCCGCTCGCTCGCGGGCACGCGGATGTTTCTCTCCGACGAGAAGAAGACCCGGTCGCCCACGGCGATCTCGCCGGAGTCAGGCGACTCGAGCCCCGCGATGCACCTGAGCGAGGTCGTCTTGCCGCAACCGGAGGGGCCGAGCAGCGTGAACAGCTCCCCCTCCTTGACCTCGAGCGAGACGTCCTCGACCGCGAAGACGCGCTTGCGCTTCTCTCCCCGACTCGCGTCGAAGCTCTTCACGAGGCTGGTGATGTTCAGCATCCGCTCACGCCTCCCTGACGCCGATCCTAGCTCCGAGCTTGTACGCAATCGTCACAAGCACGACGAGCGCACCGACCATCATCGTCCCGAGCGCCGCCAGCTGCGGGAACTCGCCGTTCTGGTTCATCTCCCAGATCAGAATCGAGAGGACTTCCTTGCCGGGCGAGTAGAGGATGATCGTGCTCGACAGCTCGCGCACGGAGACGATCAGGATGTAGATCCAGCCTGCCACGAGGCCCGGCATCAGCAACGGCAGGACGATGCGGCGGAACGACTGGAACCACCCCGCTCCACTCGTCATCGCCGACTCCTCCAGCTCGCGGCCGATCTGGAACATCGACGTCGTCGCATAGCGCATGCCATAGGGCATGTAGCGCGTCAGATAAGCCATGAAGAGGATCCAGATCGTGTTGTAGAGGTGAACCCCCGGCAGGCGCAGGTAGACGAAGAGCAGGCCGACGCCGAGCACGAGGCCGGGCACCGCGAGCGGCAGGAAGGCCAGGTTGTCGATCAGCCAGCGCCCGGTCAGGTTCGTGCGCACGACGATCCACGCCGCGACGGCCATCAACAGCATGATCGTCGTCGCGGAGCCGAGACCGAGGAGGATCGAGTTCTTCGCCGCCGTGAGCGCGATGTCGGAGTGGATCACGTCTCGGTAGGGCTGCAGCGACATCTGCGACAGCGTCGCGCGCGTCGGCGGCGAATAGAACTTCTGGGTCGACGCGTAGACCAGGATCACGAGCGGAAGCACGACGGCGATCACGAAGTAGACGAGGATGAGGAGCGTGGCCGGCCAGCGCCAGAAACCGAGCTGAACCGGGCGCGGCCGGAAGCCCTTCCCGGTCACCGTCTGGAACGACCGCGAGCGCTTTGCCAGGCGCGAGTGCAGGTAGATCCCGATCGACGTCAGCACGAGCAGCGACATCGACAGCGCCCCCGCCTCGCCGTAGCTCGGCGGCTTGTCCTTCAGCACCTGCCAGATCCGCGACGTGAACACCCACACCCCGCCGTTGAGCCCAAGGAGCGCGGGGACCTCGAAGGACTCGAGCGCCCGCACGACCATGATCAGGATCGCCGCGTAGAGCGCCGGTCGCGCGAGCGGGATCGTGATCCGGCGAAAGACGGTGTGCAGCGGCGCCCCGCTCATCACGGCCGACTCCTCGAGCGAGGGATCCATCGACCGGAACGAGGCGACCATCAGCAGGAAGACGAGCGGCGCCAGGTGGAGGCCCTCGACGAGGATCATCCCCGGGAGGCTGAACACGTTCAACGAGCGCCCGCCGGTCAGGGGCTGGATCACGTGCAGGTTGACGATTCCGATCTGGGGGCTCGCCAGGAAGATCCAGGCGATCGTGTGCAGGATCCCGGGGATGATCAACGGCACGAGCGAGGCCGCGAACATCAGCGACTTGAAGGGAACGTCCGTGCGGACGATCAGGTAGGCGAGCAGCGTGCCGATCGAGATAGCGAGCACGGTCGAGCCGACGGCGAAGACGATCGAGTTCATCGCCATCCCGGTCAGTCCGATCGACGAGTACGCCTCGCGGAACCACTCGACCGTGACCGAGCCGTCCTGGACGAACGTCTGCCAGAGGAGAAACGCGAGCGGGACGACCGCGAGGTAGAAGACCGCCACGACGACGACCAGCGAGATCAGGTTCCGCGCCGAGAGCAGGCGCCGCCAAGCATCGCTGCGAGCGATCGGAGTCCGGACTACTGCTGGCGTCGTCGCCACGCGGGTTCGGAGGGTTGCTTTCTAGGTCGTCTCGGCGGGCTCGCGCGTCTCCGCACCCACGGCGTCGACCACGTAGTCGGCGCCGTCGCCGACCTTGAGCTGCGTCGGGTGCCGTTCGATCTGGTGGAAGCGCATGTGGCGGATCAGCCCAGTGTCCTGGATCGCCAGGTAGCGGGCGGTCTCGGTCGGCGAGGTGTTGAAGTGCTGGTGCCACGCCCACACCGGCGGCGAGAGCAGCGTTCCCACGCTCCAGTCGACGCGCTGCTCGGGCTGGCCGTCGTAGTTGATGATCGAGTACCCCTCGCCCGCCACGATGTAGAGGTAGGCCTCAGTCGTGTGGCGATGGCGAACCGAGTTGGTGCCGGGCGCGAGCTCTGCGAGGTGCGCGGACAGGATCCGGTTCTCGGCGAGCTCGAACCACAAGCCCTTGTTGTTGCGCCAGGGCCGCTTCACGAGCTCGATCGTCCGAAGGTCATCCGGGACGACGAGGCCGGTCAGGGGTGGGTTGGTGCGGTTGAACTCGTCGCGCGCCGCGATCTCGGACGCGTCCGGGTTGTCGCGCACGAACACCTGCTCCGGCATGTCGACGTAGTCGGGCCATTCGCCCATCTGGCTCCTCCTCCAAGTCCAGGGTCTTCGAACCGCGCGAGCGTACCACATTGGACTAACCATTGCACCGAAGCGCGCTTACTCCGGCGGGAGCGTGATCACGGGGTCGAGGCCGGGCAGGTCCTCGTCATCGTCGCGCTTCAACGGGTCGGCGTAGTCGAGCTCCGGCAATTCCTCGATCTCGTCGGGCTCCTCGGGCTCCGGTTCCGGGTGCTCCTCGGCCATCGCTCCTCCTCAGTCGGGCTGGCAGATCACGTCCACGAGCGCCGGCCTGCGCTCGGTCATCACAACCTCGGCGGCGCGGCGCACGGCGGCCTGCACCTGCTCGGGGTCCTCGATCGGGCCCTCGCCGTGCCACCCGAGCGCCCGCGCCACGGCGGCGAAGTCAGGCGCCGGCCCGTCGATCTCCATGCCGATGTAGGCGCGCGCCACGTCGGTGCCGCGGTGACGCGCAATCCGCTCCTGGTGCTCCCAGTCGTTGTAGTAGGCGCGGTTGTTGAACATGACGGCGAGCATCGGGATCCGGTGGTACGCGGCGATCCAGAGCGCGCCGAGGTCGAACATCAGATCGCCGTCGGGTTGCAGGTCGACCACGAGCTTGTCCGTCCCCTTGTACGCGAGCGCGACGCCGATCGAGATGCCGATCTGCGTCGCGGTGCCGAGGCTGCGGCCCGGATGGCGGTAGGGACGGTCGA
>JAWVCV010000062.1:0-3648 GCA_033858115.1 Gaiellaceae bacterium | reverse complement strand
GCTTCATCCCGCCCGACAGCGGCTCGACCTTGTCGCCCGCCCGCTCGCTCAACTGGACGAAGTCGAGCAGCTCGTCGATCTTCGGACGCAGCTCGCGGCGCGACAGGCCGAAGTAGCGGCCGTAGATCAGCACGTTCTCGCGCACGGTCAGCTCCGTGTCGAGCGTGTCCTGCTGCGGGACGACGCCGAGGCGCGCGCGAATCTGCGGGCCTTCCACTGCCGGGTCGCGACCGAGGATCCGCAGGGTCCCGTCGCTGATCGGGGAGACGCACCCGATCATGCGCATGGTCGAGCTCTTGCCGGCGCCGTTGGGACCGAGGAAGCCGAAGGCCTCGCCACGCCGGACGTCCAGGTCGATGCCGTCCACGGCGACGAGATCGCCGAAGCGCTTGACGAGCCCGCGGGCGTGGATCATGGCGCCGTTCTCGCTCACGGGGCCAACCTACCTACGCTGGGCGGACGGCCTTTCGCGTCGACTCGACGTCGCGGCTGATCTGCTCGACGAGTGCCTGCTCCGACTCGAAGACCTGCTCGTCGCGCAGCCGCTGCCAGAGCTCGACGACGAGCCGGCGGCCGTACAGGTCGCCCTCGAAGTCGAGCAGGTGCGGCTCGATCCGCCGCTCTTCGCCGCCGTAGTGCGGATTCGTGCCGATCGAGACCGCCGCCCGGTGCTGCTCGAGATCCGGGCCGAGCGCCGACCCCGCATAGATTCCGTACCTCGGTACGAGCACCGTCGGCTCGACGGACAGGTTCGCCGTCGGGTAACCGAGGGTGCCGCCGCGCTGGTCACCCGGGACGACGACGCCGTCCAGCTCCGGCGGGCGGCCGAGCAAGGTCGCGGCCCCCTCGACCTCGCCCGCGTGCAGCCGGCGTCGGATCTCCGTCGAGGAGACGCCCTCGAGCAGCGGCACGGCCCGCACCTCGTGGCCGAGCCGCTCGAGCAGCTCCAGGTCGCCGCTCCGCTTGCGGCCGAAGCGAAAGCCCTCGCCGGCGACGACGACCGCCGCGTCCGCAAGCTGGCGGGCCGCGAACTCCTCCGGCTCCTGTTGCGTCACCTCGACGGTGAAGTCCAGCACGGTCGTCTCGGCGACACCGAGCTCGCCGAGCAGCTCCAACCGCCTCGCCAGCGTGGTGATCGCCTCGACGAAGTTGCCGAGGACAACCCTTGGGTGAGGCTGGAACGTCAGCACTCGGACGGGCAGCCCCGTTTCGAGCGCAGCCTCGATCACGCGCCGGTGCCCGAGGTGGACGCCGTCGAAGGTGCCGATCGCGACCGCGGAGCTCACGCGAGCAGCGCCAGTGCCTGCTCGGCGGGGATCACTCGCTCCTCGTCGGCGTCCTCGACGCTGAAGGGGCCGATCTCGAGCCGGCGGAGGGCCACGCAGTGGCCGCCGAGCGAATCGGCGATCGAGCGGACGTAGGTGCCCGAGCTGACTTGCAGATCGAGCCGGACGACGCCGTCTCTATACGCGATGACGTCGAGCGCGTCGACGCGCGAGCGTCGCAGCGGCATCTCGACGGCGACGCCGCGGCGGTGCAGCTTGTACGCGCGCTCGCCGCCGATCTTCACCGCGGACGCGGCCGGGATCGGCAGCTCGACCTCGCCGCGGAGACCCGCGAGCCGTTGCTCGAGCTCGTCCGGCGCCGGAGCGGCGTGGGCGTCCAGGAGCTCGCCCTCCGGATCGCCCGTGGAGGTACGGGCGGTCAGGTCGACGTCCGTGAGATAGCGCTTGTCGAGACCGACGAACGATCCCGCCAATTTGGTCGAGCGTCCGGAGAGCAAGAGCAACAATCCCGTTGCGAAGGGGTCAAGGGTTCCCGCATGGCCCATCTTCGTGCCGAGCCGGGAGCGCACCCGCGCCATCGCGGCGAACGACGACGGCCCGGCGGGCTTGTCGATGAGGATGATCCCGCTCGGCTCGAGCCCCTTCGGCGGCATCAGCCCGCCGCCGAGGCGGAACGCGCCGCTGCGACGAACTCGCGGCGCAGGAACTCCGTGATCTCCTCGATCGAGGCGTCGCTGGAGAACCCGGCTGCCTGGCGATGGCCCCCGCCACCGGACGCCCGCGCGATCGCCGAGACATCCAGCTCGTCGTGCGAGGCGCGCAGCGAGATCCGCCGCTCCGGAGTTCCGCCTCGGGGCGGCTCGCGGATCAGCGCCGCCATCTCCGCGCCCTCGACCGCCCGGAGGAAGTCGATGATTCCCTCGGAGTACGGCTCGACCGCGCCGACCTCCGCGAAGTCGCCGCGGAGGAGATAGGAGATGACGAGCCCGCCCCCCTCGTAGACCTGCGCGCGCTCGAGCGCCCTGGCCAGCAGCTTCAGCTTCGCGAACTGGACGCTCTCGTAGACGCCCTGGAACACCTTGTGCACGTCCGCGCCCGCCTCGACGAGCTCCGCCGCCAGCCGGAGCGCCTTCGGCGTCGTGTTCGCATACTGGAAGCGCCCCGTGTCGGTGACGAGCGCGACGTACAACGGCTCGGCCAGCTCGGGCGTCAGCTCGAGGCCGAGCTCCCCGAAGACCCCGCGGAGGACCTCCCCCGTGGACGAGCCCTCAGCGTCCACGAGGTTGACGTCGCCGAATCGGGAGTTGTCGTGATGGTGGTCGATGTTGATCGTGAACGGCGCCGAGTGGAGTGCCGCCGCATCCGCGCCCAGGCGGCTCTCGTTCGCAGCGTCGACGGCCAGCAGCGTCCGCTCGGCCGCGTCGTCGGGAAGTGACCGCTGGAGCTCCTCGAGCGGCAGGAAGCGGTACTCACCCGGAAGCGGTGCCGGGCCGGGCAGGAACATGACGCTGTCCTTGCCGAGCGCCTTCAGGGCGAGGTGCGCCGCGAGCAGCGAGCCGAGCGCGTCCCCGTCCGGATTCTCGTGGGTGGTGACGAGAAAGCGCTCACCGCCGCGGATCGCCTCGACGACCGCGCCCAGGTCAGCTGCCGTTGTCGTCTGGTTCGGGGGCGAGCTCATCGATGAGTTTTGACATCCGAACGCCGTGCTCGACCGTGTGATCGTATTCGAACGTGAGCAGCGGAGTCCGCTTCATGCGGAGCTCGCGAGAAAGCCGTGCCTGCAGGACGCCGTGCGCGGCATCGAGACCCGTCATGCTTGCGCTCCGCTTCTTCTCGCCCCCGAGCACGCTGACCCACACCTTCGCGTGGCGAAGGTCGGGCGACGTCTCCACCCCCGTGACGGTGACGAAGCCGATCCGCGGGTCCTTCAGCTCGAGCAACGCCTCCGACAGCACCTGGCGGAGCGACTCGTTGACTCTGCGCATCCGCTGGGCCATGCGACCTACCGTAGCGAGCGACGGCGTCTAGTCGTCGAGCGTGACGAGCTGGCGCTCCGTCCGGCCGAGCTCCCACTCGCGCGAGGCGAGATAGCGCTCCGCGTCCGCGAGCAGGCGATCTGCCTCCCCCGCCTCGCGCGTGACGACGGCGAGGGTGAGCCTCGCGCGCTGCCAGACGTCGTGATGGTCGACCTCGGCGACCGCTGCACCGAAGCGGTTGCGCAGCTGCTCCTTCGCCGAGCGCACGTACGTGCGCTTCTCCTTCAGGGAGTGCGCCTCGGGGAAGTGCAGTTCCGCCGAGAGGATGCCGATCCAGCCGCTCCCCACGCCCCTATTCAACACTCAAGCCGGCGGGCGAGTGGCGA
>JAWVCV010000061.1:0-8056 GCA_033858115.1 Gaiellaceae bacterium | reverse complement strand
GTGCCGCGATCGTCGCCCACTCAGGCGCGGTGGCCGACGAGTCGTTGCGCCCGACCGGCAGGCTCGTCCCGCACGCCCGGCGCCGGTGCGTCGTCACGCCGGGGCGGAGTGATCCCTGGTGGGACTGGTGGGGCTACGCAATGGTGTTCGAGCGGCGGTTGCTCGAGGTCGCCGATCCCGGGCAGCGCGTGGAGTCGCAGTTCCTCCCAGCCGGGGCGCCGCTCGACCACGATGACTGGATCTCGTTCCTCGGCTGCGCCCTCGCGCCGATTGCCTTCATCCCTGAGGCGCTCGTTCTCCACCGTCGGCATCCGGACACGATCACGCAGACACCTGCGCAAACAGGCAGGATCGAGGCGTCGCGCGAGCTGGACGACGAATGGCACCGCACGCGGTACGCCGACCTGGAGCGGATGGCGCTGGAGCGTGGAAGCTTCTGGCGCCGGACGGCGCCGCTGCTCTCGGGCCGCGAGCACGACCTCGCCCTGCGCGCCGCCGCACGTTTCGACCGCTTTGCAGCCGCATACGGAATCCGGCAGAAGCTCTACGCCTCGCCCCGCCGTGCGCGGCGCGCTGGGACGATGGCGGCGATGCTTGCGACCGGCGCCTATCGGCGGCGGGCGAGCGGCGGGGTCGGGCTCGCCGCGCTGGCGAAAGACGCGTACTTCGCCTTGCGGCCCAGTCGGGCCTAGGAGGGTTTGGCGGAACGGCGCTCGTCGCCGGGGTGCGATGCTCGTTCCGAGGCAAGGACGCAGGGAGCGCTGATAGCTATTGCTATCGGCGCGACTGAGGACGCGGCCTCGGTGCGAGCAGCGCGGCCCGGAGGCACAGCCGGTGTTTCGCCAAACCCTCCTAGTGCTTCCGGTCCAGGTCCTGCCAGATCCAGCTCATGAGGCGGTCGACGGGCCTGCCGACCCCGCGACAGCGTGCGCAGCGAGGCTCCTCGCCGCTCGAGACCGGCGGCACGATGCGGACGCCGCATGCCAGGCACCGCCGCCGGCGCTCGTCCTCATGCCGCCGCACCCCCTCGACCCGCCAGCTCGTCGTCACGCCCGCATCCCCCTCCGTCGCCGCCACGGCCACCGTATGACGTCCGCACGCCCGCAGGCATCCCTGGAACGAGTGACTAGGCCGGAACCTACCCGGCCAGCTGGACTTGTCCACAGCCTGTGGAAAAGTCAGACGGGGCGGCTGCCGGTGACGCGGCGGATCTCCTCCAGCGAGGAGATGCCGGAGAGCGCGATCCGCATGCCGTCCTCGCGCAGCGTTCTCATCCCGTGGCGGACGGCAGCGGCCTCGATCTCCTGCGCGGAGCGCTCGACGAGCGTGCCCACCTCGCCTTCGACCGGCAGCACCTCGCGCAGGGCGACTCGGCCGGTGTAGCCGGTCCCCCGGCAGCTCGGGCAGCCGGTGGCGGCGTAGAGGACGAGCTCGCGCTCGCCCGTGCTCGGCGTCGCCAGGCCGAGCTCCTCGGGGGAGGTCGTGTAGGGCTTGCGGCAGTCGACGCAGAGACGTCGGGCCAGACGCTGCGCGACGACGCAGCTGACGGAGCTGGCGATCAGAGCTGGATGCACCTGAAGGTCACGGAGCCTTGCGATCGCGCTCGCGGCGTCCTGGGCGTGCAGCGACGTCAGCACGAGGCGGCCGGTCAAGGCGGCCCGGATCGCGAGTGAGGCGGTCTCTGCGTCGTCGAGCTCTCCGACGAGGACCACGTCCGGGTCGCTGCGCAGGATCGTTCGAAGGCCGGTCGCGAACGTCAGCCCGCCGTCGAGGTCGACCTCGATCTGGTTGATGCCGTCGAGGCGGTGCTCGACGGGGTCTTCGATCGTCATCACGACGCGCTCGTCGGCCTTGACGTGATCGAGCGCGGCATACAGCGTCGTCGTCCGGCCAGAGCCTGTCGGGCCGCAGACGATCACGATGCCGGACGGCTGCTCGATCGCGCTGCGCAGCACGTGTGCCGGGCGAGGCTCGAGCTCCAGTGAGGCGAGCGTGTGCTGCTGCGTATGGCCGCGGCCGACGATCCCGAGCACGATCTGCTCGCCTTCGGTCGTGGGCAAGGTTGTGATCCGGAGGCCGATCGGGTCGCCGCCGAACGAGGCGGACGCGCGGCCCGCCTGCGGCGAGCGGCGGTCGGAGGGATCGAGCTGGCCCATGATCTTCAGTCGGCTGGCGACGGCTGCGACCATGTGCTTGGGGATCGTCGTCAGGTCGCGCATGACGCCGTCGATGCGGACCCGGACGGCCATGTCGTCCCGCCGTGGCTCGAAGTGAATGTCGGATGCGTTCTCCTGGACACCCGTGGTCAGGAGCGAGTTCACCAGATTGATCGTCGGCTCGCTCGAGGCCATGTCGCGGACGTCGTGAACACGCTGGTCGACCGGTTGGGCGCCGACCTCGGTCTCTTCGGTGATCAGCTCGAGCGACCGGCGGTAGGCGCGCGAGATCGCGAGATCGATCTGCGCACGCTCCGCGACCGCAAGGCGGAAGTTCGCCCCGAGGGCGAAGCGGAGGTCATCTGCGGTGGCGACGTTCGTAGGATCGGTGACGGCGAGCAGCGGCAGGCCGTCGGAGCACATGCGGATCGGCAGTGCCTCGTAGCGCCGTGCGAGGGCCTCGGTCAGCAGCGAGACGGCGTTGCGGTCGAGCTCGACGCTCGCCAGGTCGACGTATTCGAGCCCGTACTGCTCCGCGAGGGCGCCGGCGATCGCGCGCTCCGTCGTGAAGCCGAGCTCGACGACGACCTCGCCCAGGCGCTTGCCCGTCGTCTGCTTGACGACGAGCGCCTGCTCGAGCTGCTCGGGCTGGATGATGCGCCCGTCGACCAGCAGTTGCCCGAGCGGAATCCAGTTGAGCCCTGGGGAGGAGCCGATCATCGATGCCTTATCGGGTCTCGAAGCCGCTTCCTTTAGGGATCCAGCGGCTCATGAGGAGCGGGGATATCCCCCGACCGAGCGTTCTTGGTGGTGAAAGCGTTACGCGGAAACGGGGATGGCCGGCTGGCGAGCGCGGGAATCGACGGGTTCGCCGGAGTCGCCCATGCTCCGTTGCAGATGAACGAGCTTGCGGCGCTCACCGACCTTCAGCTTCCTCCCGTCACGGACGTTTTCCGCGGCGCCGACCTCGACACGCTCGAGGAGCGGGTCGTTCGCGCCGAGCGCGCGGTCACGGAGGCGCGGTACGACGAGGCCGTCACTGCCTTGAGCGAGGCCGTCGTCGCCCCGGCCCAGTATCCCGATCTCGCCCTGCGCGCGCTCTTCGCGGGCTCCTGGGCGCGGATGTATCTCGGTGAGCTGGACGAGGCGCTGGCGCTCCTCCGGACGGCGAAGGAGGTTGCGCACCGGCCGGGGTTCAACGACGTCGACCGGGCCGAGGTGCTGCATCGGATCGGCTGCGTCCGCGTGCGCCGTGGTTCGATCGGCCGCGCCGTCAGCGACTTCACGCTCGCGCTCGAGCTCTGCGAGCGCACCGACCGCCCCTGCGACCGCCTCCGGGCGGACATCTTCGAGTGGCGCTCGCGCTGCTTCGAGCGGCAGCGTGACTTCGACTCCGCGCGTGCGGACATCGAGCGGTCGCTGGAGCTCGCCGACGCGACGAGCGACGTGCGCGCGGCCGCAGACGTCAACTTCCGCGCCGCGGGAATCGCCCAGAGCGAGGGCAAGACGCTACTTGCGCGCTTCTACGCCGAGAAGGCCAGGGATCTTTACGACGAGTGCGGCGATCGCAGCAATGTCGGCCGCGTGCTGAACGACCTCGGCGGGATCATGTTCCTGCTCGGCGACCACGACGCGGCGATCTCCCATCTCAAGCATGCGGTCTCCGTCCTCTTCGACGCCGCCGGCGACGTCGAGTCCGGCTACGCAGTCTCCTCGCTCGCGCAGGTGTACCTGCGCACGGGGCAGCACGGGCGCGCCGAGCAGCAGGCGCGCATCGCGCTGAAGCTGCTGGGGACGCGCGAGGACGTTCGCGACGAGATCGGCAACGTGCAGCTCGTGCTGGGCCGCGCCCTGCTCGAGCAGGGGGTCGCCGACGATGCAGAAATTGCTTTCGCCGCTGCGGAGGAGGCCTTTGCCGGACGTGAGTCCGTCAGCCGCCTCGCCGCCGCCTGGATGGCGCGCGGCGAGCTTGCCTCCGCACGTGGCGATATGTCCGGCGCCGCCGACCTGTATCGCCGCGCGGCCGAAGCTCTCCAAGACTTCCACTTTTAAGAAGGAGGTGACCCCATGCGGAAGATCACTCCCATGTCCGTGCTCGTGTTTCTCGTGACGAGCGCCGCCTTCCTCGCAAAGGCCAAGTACGGCTTTTTCGGCGGCAAGTAGGACCAACGCACTGGCCGGGCGGCTGCGCTGCCCCTCGCGTTGCTCGCGGAGCTCCAGCCCAAACCAGCCGGACGCACCGCGAGCAACGCGCCAGTCCAAGCCTTTCCCCTCGCCACTCGCGGTCCCCAGGAGGTTTCACCCTTGCTTCAGCACCCGCTCCGCACCGCGCTCGTCTCGCTCGCCGCGGCTCTCACCGTGGTGACGACGGCGGCCGCCGTCACCGGCTCGACCCCTGACGGCGGTGCCCACCCTTACGTCGGCGCGTTGGTCGTGGACGGCTCCGTTGCCTGCTCCGGCGTCCTGATCGCGCCGACGGTGTTCGCGACCGCGGGCCATTGCGGCGCCGACGGCGCTCGCGTCTCCGTGACGTTCGACACCAAGCTCGGCGAAGGCTGGACCCTCGTGGGTGGAACCTTCGAGCTCGACTCGGCGAGGCGCTCCGACCTGGCGGTCGTCGTCCTCGACGCACCGGCCGCCGTCGTTCCGGCCGCTCTGCCCGCCGCCGGCGTCGTCGAGGCCCTGACGAGGCGCGACTCCGTCACGAGCGTCGGCTACGGCTACAGCGCCCGTGCGGCCGACGGCAGCTGGATCTACGACGGGCTCCGGCGCACCGCGGCGTCGCCTGTTGCGGGCGTCTCCAAGACGATGCTGAAGATCTCGACGAAGGAGGCCGGGCCGTGCATGGGCGACTCCGGCGGACCCCAGCTCGCGGGCAACACCGTTCTCTCCGTCACCTCGGGCGGGCCCAAGGACTGCACCGGAAAGGCCGAGGGGTACCGACTCGACACCAAGTCGGCGCGCGGCTTTCTCGCGGGGTTCCTCACGCTGCCCTAGCTCGCGGAGCAAGCGTCGGGCGATTCGCTGGATCGGCTCTGGATGCGAAACGGGCGCCCACAAGGGCGCCCGGGAAGCGTCGTCTTAAAGAAGCCAGGCGAGCAGCAGGATGACGACGATGAGCGTGATGAGACCGCCACCGATGTACATTCGGGCCTCCTGTGTGCAGTTGACAGAGGTACAACGGCCGGGAAGAGCCGGGGGATACGGGTCGCTACGATGGGCCCCGCGGCGCCGTGGCCGAGTGGTTAGGCAGAGGCCTGCAAAGCCTCGCACACCAGTTCGATTCTGGTCGGCGCCTTCGTGAGAGGTCGGTGTTGCCGTTATGCGGGGAACCCGCGACCTAGAAGTCGAGGACGAAATCGAAAGTGGCCAGGCGGCGGGCGTTTGCGACTCGCCAGCGGCGCACGAGGCACTCCGCCGTGAAGATGCCGTCGCTCCGGTTGCCCGCGACGCCGGGGAAGAAGAGCTGCGTCGTCAGCACCGGCTGCCGGGGCGCCTGCACCTTGACGTGGATGTGCTTCGTCCGCCCGGGATAGAGGCCGGGCACGACAGTCAGGAGCGTGTAGCGGCCGCGGGAGTCGGTGAACTGGTGGCCGCGGAAGCGGTAGCCGCTGTTGTCGTAGGCGCCGCGGGCGTCCGCCTGCCACCAGTCGACGAGCGCGTTCGCGACCGGCTTGCCGGCGGTGGTGAGCACGCGGCCGGTGAGGATCAGCCGCGTCCCGCCTGCGCCGGACGGGACGATCGACTTGCGCCGAGGGGAGCTCGGCGTGAAGTAGGGGCCTTCGGTGAGCGCCGGCGTGGGGTCGTCGTCGTCCGCGATCATCGGGGTTGCGGCGAGCGCGTCGCCGCGGAACAGCTCGGCGCGGCTTGCGAGGGCTGCCAACGGGGGCAGGACGAGGCCGAGCTCGAGCAGCCGGCGACGGGTGATCTCTCGCTCGCTCATGCGGCCAGCGTGACAGAGAGGCCTAAATCACGTCTAAGAGTATTTCCAGGCGCGATCGTCCTCCGGCAGGCAGTGGGCGCAGGGGCGATAGCCGGCGACGCTACTTCTTCTTCGCGAGCTTCTGCGTCACGAACGCCGTCACGTCGGCGATCTGCTGTTGCGTCAGTGTGTCCTTGAACGGCGGCATCCCGCCCCCACCGTTCGTTACCTGGGCGTGCACTTTCGTCGGGTCGAGGGCGATCGGGTCGCCGACCAGCGCCGGTCCGCCGTTGCCGCCCGTCCCGTTGAGCCCGTGACAGCCGGAGCAGTTGTTCGCCCAAACCTGCGCGCCCGCCGTCGGATCGCCCTTCGTCTCCTCGGACGGCTGTGAGGGCGACTCGCCCGCGTGAGCGGTTCCCTCGCCCTTGCCGCTCTGGGCGACCGGGCCCAGCGTCCCGTCGAGTGAGAAGAGCCAGAGATTGTCGCCGTGCGGGGTGGCCGCGAGCGAGTTGCCGCCGGCGAGGAACGCAATGTATTCGGTGCCGTTCTGCTCGAACACCGTCGCCGTCGTGTTGGCGCCGGCTCCGGTCTGGAACCTCCACAGCTGGTCGCCGTTCTCGGCGTCGTAGGCCTGGAGCTCGCCGTTGTTTCGGCCGACGAAGACGAGCCCGCCCGACGTCGTCACCGTGCCCGAGTAGCACGACTCCGGCCAGCGCTTCTGCCACTCGACCTTGCCGGTGGTGACGTCGACCGCGCTCAGGTAGCCGGTCTGGCTGCCAAACCCAGTCGTCGTGAAGACGCTGCCGAAGTCCGCGACCGTGCCGATCTTGCCCTCCGGCAGCGCCGGATTGCGTTGCGCGTAGCCCGCGACGCTCCGCATCGAGCAGTTGTAGAGCAGCCCGGTCTCCGGGCTGTAGCTCATCGGCTGCCAGTTGTTGCCCCCCTGGGGGCCCGGGACGACCACAACCGTGTCCTTGGCGAACGGTGTGTAGATGCCCTGGCCCTTGATCACCTTGGGCTTGTCGCCGAGCTTCGTGCTCTTCTCGACGAGCTTGCGGATCTCTGCGACGTCGACGTCCGTGACCTCGTGCGGGAAGAGCGCCGGGTAGCTGGGAATCGGCTGCGTCGGCGACGTCCTTTGGATCGGGTCCTGCGGCACGGGCTTCTCCTCGATCGGCAGCAGCGGGTCGCCCGTCTCGCGGTCGAGCAGGTAGACCCAACCGGTCTTGCTGGCTTCGGCGAGCGCCTTGCGGTCCTTGCCGTCGATCTTCGCGTCGAAGAGGATGATCGGGCTCGGCGAGTCGTAATCCCAGATGTCGTGGTGCACCTGCTGGAAGTGCCAGCGATGCTTCCCCGTCTTCGCGTCGATCGCGACGATCGAGGCGGCGAAGAGGTTGGCGCCGGAGCGGCGGCGCCCGTCGAGATCGGGGGCCGCATTTCCGGTCGAGAAGTAGAGCAGCCCGAGCTCTGGATCGACGGCCGGCGTCTGCCAGACGGGCGCGCCGCCGTGCCGCCAGGCGTCGTTGTCCTGCGGCCAGCTGTCGTGGCCGATCTCACCCGGGCCGGGGATCGTGTAGAAGCGCCAGACCTGCTTGCCGGACTTCGCGTCGTAGGCCTGGATGCGGCCGCGGATGCCGAACTCGCCGCCCGAGACGCCGGTGATCACCAACCCGTCGTAGTAGAGCGGCGCGGCGGTGATCGTGTAGCCCTTCCTCCAGTCGCCCACCGGCGTCTGCCAGAGCCGCCCGCCGGTCCGCTGATCGAGGGCGACGAGAGTGCCGTCGAGCTGGCCGATGTAGACCCTGCCCTCGCCGAGGGCCACGCCGCGGCTCAACCAGCCGCAGCACACGGTGTTGATCGTCTGCTCGAGGTTCGCGTGGTACTCCCAGAGGATCTCGCCCGTCTCGACGCTCACCGCGAAGACGTCGTCCTCGCCGGTCGGGACGTAGATGACGCCTTCGTAGACGATCGGCTGTCC
>JAWVCV010000060.1:0-10924 GCA_033858115.1 Gaiellaceae bacterium | reverse complement strand
GATCGATCCCGCCGAGCTGCAGCAGGCCGGACGGCGCCTCCTCGCCGACGACGCCGACGAAGTCGTACGTCGTGCCACCCCGGATCGCCGCGGTGAGCGTGCGGTGGAGGCCGGCCACGCTCTCGGGCCCGCCCACGAGGATGGCGCTCCGGCGCGTGCCCAGGATCCGCTGGAGCTCGACCGTCACGGAGTCGTAGGCCGCACGCAGCAGACCGACCGCGAGCGCGCACGTGACCACCGCCGTCGGCAGCAGGCCGTAGGTCGTGAACTCGTGTCCGTTCCCCAGCGCGAACGCGACGGTGACCGCGGCGACGAGGACGAGCGAGGAGAGCACGCGACCGAGGCCGGCCCGGCGCTCCCGCTCGGCATAGAGGCCCGCGTGCCAGAAGACGAGCAGCGTGATCGGGATGAGGAACGGCAGCCAGTTCCGCGCTCCCTCGCGCCAGAGCAGCTCCCAGAAGACGGTGTCGTCGTAGACGAGCGAGCGCAGGACGAGCGCCGCATAGAGGCCGAGGGCCAGTCCGGCGACGTCGAGCGACGCCAGGACGAGCGTGCCGAGCGCCCTGCGCACGAGCGGGCGAAGCTGCAGCTTCGCGAGAAGATACGGCCGCGCGGCGCGAATGTCCTCGCGGCGGCGAGTCGGCGGCTCGTCCCGCGAGACGGGGTCGCTGGCCACGCGGAGAGTCTATGGGAGGAATCAGCCAGAATCACGCCGTGGGGATCCCGACCGCCACGCCGGCTCGCCGGGCAGCGCCCGCCGCGGCGCTCGGGTGCGTGCTCTTCCTGGCCGCGTGCCTGCTGCCACGCATCGGCATCTACACCGGGGCGCAAGTCGAGGACGTGCGGTTGTTCCAGACGTTCGGCGACCGCTTCCTCGACGGCCAGATTCCCTACCGCGACTTCTTCCTCGAGTACCCGCCGGGCGCGCTGCCGTCGTTCGTGCTGCCGGCGCTCGCGCCGGCGGACGACTTCACGCTGGCGTTCAAGGCGCTGCACATCTTCTACGGCTGCGCCGCCGTGACGCTGGTCGCGCTGACCCTTGCGCTGCTCGACGCATCTCGGGCGCGGCTGTATGCGGCGACCGGCCTCGTGGCGCTCACTCCGTTGGTGCTCGGCCCGACCGTGCTGAACCGGTACGACCTCTGGCCCGCAGCGGTGACGGCCGCCGGGCTCGCGGCTCTCGTCGGCGGACGCCCAGTGCTCGCCGCCGCCCTGCTCGGGCTGGCCACTGTCACGAAGGGCTACGCGATCGTGCTGCTCCCCCTGCTGCTGGTGTACACCTGGCGCCGTTCGGGCCGGGAGGCGGGCAAGCAGGCCCTGTACGCCTATGGAGGCGCCGCGATCCTGGTGACGCTGCCCTTCGCGGTGCTCGGCCCGGGCGGGCTCAAGCACACGGTCTGGATCCACCTGCGACGCGGCCTGCACATCGAGAGCCTGGCTGGCTCGGTGCTGACAGCGGCCGACCGGCTCGGCCTCTACACGGCCCATGTCTTCCATGGCTTTGCCGTCGAGGTCGACGGAACGCTGCCGTCGGTCGCGGCCACGTTGTCGACCGTGATCCAGCTGCTCGCGCTCGTCGGCGTCTGGGTGCTCTTCGCCCGGGGAGAACCGACGCCGCAGCGGTTTCTGACGGCCAGCGTCGCCGCCGTCACGGCGTTCGTCGTCTTCGGGAAGGTCCTCTCGCCTCAGTTCATGATCTGGCTCGTGCCACTCGTGCCGCTCGTCCCCGGCGTGTTGCCCGCGATGCTCCTGGTGCTGGCCACCGCCCTGACGCGAGGCTTCTTTCCAGAGCACTACAGCGGCGTCACGCACATCGAGGGCGAGACCTGGCTCGTGCTCGCGCGCAACCTGGTGCTCGTCGTCCTCTTCGGCGTCCTCGCGGCACGCCTCCGGCCTCAGCGCGAGTAGAGGACGAACCCGTCGACGGGGATCCGCTCGTAGCCGGACGCCACGAGGCGTGGCTGCGCGCGACGCTCCGCCGCGCTGCCGGCGATGAAGACATGGGCCGGGCTCTCGCTCGCCGCCACGCGCTCGCTGAACTTCGGGTAGCGGTGCGACGTCGCAACGATGCGCTCGGCGCTCTCGAACGTGATCCGCTCCGCGACCCAGTAGTTGGCGACGACGGTGCGGTCGCCGCGGGCTTGGAGCGCGTGCAGCAGCGGTCCGAGGTCGTCGGGGACGTCCACCCGCCCGGTGCGGGTCTGGTACCGCGGCGAGTCCTCCATCCGCTGCAGCCCCGTGATCGAGAGCGCACAGGCCACAGCGACTCCCAGCGCCGCGACTTGCGGCCGCCGCAGTCCCTCGGCCAGGAGCAATGCGAGCACAGGCATCAGCAGCACGAGGTAGCGCGGCTCGTCGACGAACCAGGTGTACGGAGAGGCGGCGTAGAGGAAGGGAAAGGCAACCGCCACGGCGATCAGCACGCCCAGCCGGGCGCGGCGCCGTAGCGCGAGGTACGCGAGCCAGGCGAGCGCCGCGAGGAGCAGCAAGCCGCTCAAGACCGGGCCGAGAGACCAGTCGAGCGAGAAGGGCACGCGCAGGTCGAGCGCCATCGGCAGGGTCGCCGTGAAGAACCCGCGGAACCGGCTCAGATAGGTGCCGCCCCCGGGCGCGAACGCGAACGAAAACCAGTCGTGCCGGATGTTCGCCACGAGCCAGGGCAGAGCGCCCAGTGTGGCGGCGGGAATCGCCGGCCAGAGCCTCGGCAGCGCCCCGCGACGGGCCAGAGCGAGCCACGTCGCCGCCGGAGCGGCGATGAGCGCCACCTGGGGCGTCGCCCACCAGCCGAGGCCGAAGACGAGGCCGAGCAGCGCGGCATCGCGAGTCGACGGCCGGTCACGGAGCCGCAGCACAAGCAGGAGCAGGAGGAGCGAGAGCACGAGCGCCGAGCTGTAGTACCCGTGGGCGCGCGCCGACTTCCAGACGGCGTACGACGGCCAGATCCAGAAGAGCGCAGCCGCGATCCGCGCCGCCGGCTCGCCGACCGTCCGGATCCCGACGCGCCAGACGAGGACGGCAGCGACGGCGAAGAGCGCGAGCGGGACGAGCTTCAGCGCCAGCGTCCCCGAGCCGACGAGGGCGAAGACGGCGGCGGTGAGCAGCACCTCCTGCGTGCCACCGTACGACTGGCCCCAGTAGAACGTGCTCAGCTCCCCGTCGAGCGCGTGGCGGGCCATCAATCCCCAGACCGCCTCGTCGGCGTCGAGCGTCCCCAGGGGCGACGAGAGCACCCACGCGCGCAGCGCCACGCCGGCGACGATCGCCCCCGCGAGCACGAGCTGGAGCAGGCGACGCTCGCTCATGCTGCATTCAAGCGAAGCGCGATCCCGTGCGCGGCAGCCACGGGACCGCGTACCGTTGTCCTCCGGATGTGCGGGATTTGCGGACTCGTCGCGCCGTCCGGCGCCGGGGCGCCGGATCGCGCCGCCGTCGACTCGATGCTCGAGGCGCTCAGGCACCGCGGCCCCGACGACGGCGGCTCCACGCCACTCGGACCGTGCGTCCTCGGCCACCGGCGCCTGAAGGTGATCGACCTCGACACCGGCCACCAGCCCGTGACGGACGAATCCGGCGAGATCGTCGCCGTCTTCAACGGCGAGATCTACAACTTCCAGCCGCTGCGAGAGGAGCTGGCCGCCAAGGGCCACGAAGTGCGCGGCACGGGCGACACCCCGATCATCCCGCACCTGTACGAGGAGTACGGCGAGCGCTTCGTCGAGAAGCTGTCAGGGATGTTCGCGCTGGCCCTCTGGGACGGCAGGCGCGAGCAGCTGATCCTGGCCCGCGACCGGGTCGGGAAGAAGCCGCTCCTCTGGACCCGGCTCGCCGACGGCACGCTGGCGTTCGCCTCCGAGCTGAAGGCGCTCGCGCGCCTCTCCGGCGTCGCTCCCGAGCTCGACCTCGCCGCGCTCGACGCGTACCTGGCACTGCAGTACGTCCCCGGGCCGGGCACGGCGCTGCGCGGCGTGCACAAGCTGCCACCCGGCCACGTGCTGGTCGCCGACGCGACCGGAGAGCGGGTGGAGCGGTACTGGCAGCTCGAACCGGTCGCGCAGGACCTGTCCGAGCCGGAGTGGCTCGAACGCGTCCGCGAGACGGTGACGGAGGCGGTGCGCAAGCGGCTCGTGGCGGACGTCCCGCTCGGGGCGCTCCTTTCGGGCGGGATCGACTCGAGCATCGTCGTCGCCTTGATGGCCCAGCTCCAGGCCGAGCCGGTGCGCACCTTCTCGGTGGGATTCGCCGACGCGCGCTACGACGAGCGCTCCTATGCGCGCCTCGTCGCCGAGCGCTACGGGACCGTGCACGAGGAGGTCCTCGTCGAGCCCGACGCAGCCGCGATGCTGCCGCGGCTCGCCGAAGCCTATGACGAGCCCTTCGGAGACTCCTCGGCGCTTCCGACCTATCTCGTGTCGGAAGTCGCCCGGCGGGAGGTGACGGTCGCACTCGTCGGCGACGGCGGCGACGAGGCGTTTGCCGGCTACGAGCGCTACCGGGCTCACGGCCTGGCCGCCCGCCTCGACCGGGCCGTGCCGACAGCGCTGCTCCGGGCCGGCGCACGCTCGCTGCGGGCGCTGCCCGCGGGCAGGCGCGAGCTGCGGGCGCCCGCCGTCCGCGCCGCCCGCTTCCTGGACACCGCCGCGACCGCGCCGGCGGAGCGCTACGGCAGGTTGATGGAGATCTTCCCGGCGCACCTGCGGCGCGCGCTCTGGACCGACGACGCGCTGGCGCAGATCGGCTCTCTCCCTTCCACAGGCGACTTGCTCGGCGCCCCGCCGGCGCCGGGGCTGACGGGTCTCCAGCTGCTCGACGTCAGCACGTACCTGCCCGGCGACCTGCTCTACAAGGTCGACATCGCCTCGATGGCCTGCTCGCTCGAGCTTCGGGCGCCCTTCCTCGATCACGAGGTGCTCGCGCTCGGCCTCGGCCTCCCAGACTCGCTGAAGGCGCGGGGCACTCGTGGGAAGATCGCGCTCAGACGGGCCTTCGCGGCGGACCTGCCGCAGGAGATCCTCGGCCGCGGCAAGCGCGGCTTCGGCGTTCCCGTGGCGCGCTGGTTCCGCAGCGACCTGCGCGAGCTGGCCGGGGATCTGCTGCTCGGCGACCGCGCCACGGCCCGCGGCCTCTTCCGCCGTCCCGCCGTCGAGGGCCTGCTCTCCGAACACGTCGCCGGCCGCGCCGATCACGGCGCCCGGCTTTGGAGCCTCCTGATGCTCGAGCTCTGGCAACGGGAGTACGCGGATCGATCGATCGCGCTGCCGTCGCTCGCCGCCGCCCGGTGAGCCTGCGCGTCCACTACGCGATCATCGCCGCCGCCTGCGTGGTGCCGCGGCTGTTCGTCCTCCTGCTCGAGCGCGGCGACGTGCTCAGCGAGTACACCGAGAAGAGCGACGACTTTGCCCGCACGTTCGTCGAAAGCGGGACGTACGGATTCATCCCGGGCGAGCCGTCCGCGTGGACGCAGCCGCTGTACGGGTTCTTCCTGGTCCCGATCTACGAGGTGTTCGGACGCGCCTGGGTGGCCGTCGGCCTGGCCCAGATCACGGTCGCGCTCGGCACGGCGCTCCTCGTCTACGCGATCGGCCGCCGAGCGATTTCCCCGGCCGCAGGACTCCTGGGCGCCGTCGTCGCCAGCCTCCACCCCTACCTCGTCTGGCACGACGTGCACGTCAACCGCGAGATCCTCGACACGTTCCTCGCGGCGGCGCTCGTGCTGCTCACCCTCAAGCTCGCCGAACGGCCGACGCTGCCGCTCGCGCTCGCCACCGGAGCCGTTGCGGGCGTCGCGCTGCTCGGCAACTCGCGCCTGCTCGCACTCCCGCTCGTACTCTGCGCGTACCTCGTCTGGCGCCAGGGGTGGACGCGGACGACCGCGATCGCGTCGGTTGCGATCGTCGCGGCCACCCTCTTGGCGGTGGCGCCATGGGCCGTGCGCAACCAGATCCAGGTGGGCTGCTTCGCGATCACGACCGACTCCAAGGCGCTCTGGAAGGCCAACAACGCGGAGACCTACGACGTGCTCGAGCGCGGGGGCTGGATCGACGACGTGCCGAACATCCCCGGCTCGCCGCCGACCCCGGAGATGGCATTCGGCGCCTACCAGGCGCACGGCACGGTCACGAGCGTGGACGAGTGCGCGCAGATGCGCTTCTACCAGCGTCGCGTGCTCGACTTCTGGCGCGACGAGCCGGGCGAGAAGGCGCGCCTGTCGGTGCAGGCGACGGAGATGCTCTGGAGCCCGCGCGGCACCCAGGCCCGGGGCCGGCCGGGCGCCGGAACCTGGCTGGACACCGCACGCGACTGGGCGCTGCCGCTCTACATGCTCATCCTCTACGCGGGCGCCCTCGTCGGCGTCACGCGCCTGCCACGCCCGTTCGTCGTCCTCGCCGTCTCGCTGCTCGCCTACCAGACGGTCGCGGCGATCGTCTTCGCCGGCGCGACGAGGTACCGGGTGCCGTGGGACTTCCTGCTCGCGCTGCTCGCCGCGGGCGCGCTGAAGGACTTCGTGACGCGTCGAAAGCGCCTGGAGTAGGTTTCGGCCCTTGCGCGCGCCCAAGCAGTTCACCTACGTCGTTCGTAACGAGGCCTTCGTCTTCCGGAGGCTCGTGAACAAGGCGCTCTTCGGCAAGCGCCTGCAGGGAGACGTGATCGACCGCTTCACGGAGGCGTACTACGACGGCGCCCTCTTCGGCGAGACGCGGGCGGACACGCACTGGCTCGGCGTCCGCACCGACAAGAACCCGCTCGACCTCTGGATCTACCAGGAGCTGCTGCACGAGCTGCGCCCGGACCTGATCGTCGAGACCGGCACCGCGTTCGGCGGCAGTGCGCTCTACCTCGCCTCGATCTGCGACCTGCTCGGCCATGGCGAGGTGGTGACGGTCGACATCATCGAGCAGGAGGGGCGGCCGCAGCATCCGCGCCTCGAGTACGTGACCGGCTCGTCGGTCGCGCCGGAGATCGTCGAGGAAGTGCGGAGCCGGATCGAGCCGGGCGGGACGACGATGATCGTGCTCGACTCGAACCACAAGCGGGACCACGTGCTGGAGGAGCTCCGCCTGTACGCGCCGCTGGTCACCCCCGGCAGCTACATCGTCGTCGAGGACACGATCCTGAACGGGCACCCGGTCAGCCCCGAATTCGGGCCGGGCCCGATGGAGGCGGTGGACGCCTTCCTGGCCGAGTCGGACGAGTTCGAGGTCGACCGGAGGCGCGAGAAGCTCTACCTGACGTTCAACCGGAAGGGCTACCTCCGCCGGAAGCCAAGCTAAAAGCGATGCGCGTCGTCCACGTTCACCGGATCGCCGGCATCGGCGGCTCCGAGCGGCACCTGCTGACCTTGCTGCCCGCGCTCGCCGCGGAGGGGATCGACGCGTCTTTCGTCGGGCTCGACGGCGGAGGCGATCCGGAGCCGTTCTACGCCGAGCTCGACCGAGCCCAAGTGCCGTACCGGCGCGTCGCCCGAGCGCCAGGGCTGCGGAGGGCGGTCACCTCGTTCGTGCCCGACCTCGTGCACACGCACCTCGTCCACGCCGACGTCTTCGGGGCGATCGCAGCGGGCCAGACGCCGCTCGTCTCGACCAAGCACAACGACGACCCGTTTCGAGCGGGCCCGTTCCGCTTCCTCGAGCGGGCGCTGACACGGCGCGCGCGGGCGGTGATCTGCATCACCGGTGCGCTGGAGCGCTTCAACGTCGATCGGGTCGGCATCCCGGCCGAGAAGATCAAGGTCGTCCACTACGGGCTCGACGACGTCCCACCGGCCTGGTCCGGCAACCCGCCGCTCGAGGTGCCCGACGGCGCGCGCGTGCTGCTGGCCCTCGGCCGGCTCGTGCCGCAGAAGGGCCACGACGTCGCGGTGCGCGCGCTCGCGGCGATCCGCCGCGACCATCCGGGCGCGGTGCTCGTCGTCCTCGGCGAAGGCCCCCAGCGCGAGAGCCTGGAGCGGCTCGGCCGCGAGCTCGGCGTCGAGGAATCGCTCCTCCTGCCCGGGCGCGCAGGCGACGTCAGCGCCTGGTTGCGCCGGTCGGAGCTCCTGCTGCATCCGGCGCGCTGGGAGGGCTTCGGGCTCGTGCTGCTGGAGGCAATGCTGGCTGCGCTTCCCGTTGTGGCGACGCGTGTCAGCTCCATCCCCGAGGTCGTCGCCGACGGCGAGACGGGGCTGCTCGTGGCGCCGGACGATCCGGACGCGCTGGCGACGGCGGTGGGCATCGTCCTGGGCGACGACGCCCTCGCGCGGCGGCTGGGCGAGGCCGGTCTCGCGCGGGCACGTAGGCAGTTCTCCGTCGAGCGCATGGCGCGTGCGACCGCCGCGGTCTATCGCGGCGCCCTCGGCTAGACCTCGTCGACGACCGCGGCCTGCGCCGGTGGGCTCGCGCCGAACGCCCGCCGGAGCGTCGCGCGCTCGCGCTCGTCGAGGCCCCAGCGCCAGAAGACCGCGCCGTAGACGACGGCCCAGACGGCCGCGACCGCGGTGAACTCGAACAGCGTGTCGATCGCGAGGAAGCGGGCGGCGCCGAGCGTCGGCAGCGCCGCCGCGGCCGCCAGCGCAACCGGACGCAACCAGGCCCGCGCCAGCGGACGCAGACCGACCCCGGTCTCGCGACGGACGAGGAGCGGGGTGACCACGGCGGTGGCGAGGGCCTCGGTCAGCAGGGTGGCGAGCGCGACGCCCCAGATCCCGACCGTGAAGGCGAGCACGATCGAGAGCACGAGGTTGACGGTGACGGCCGCAATGCGGACGAGCGCGATCCCGCCGTGCCGCCCGCGCGCGACGAGGAACTGGGTCAGCATGTAACCCGGCTGCGCAAACGCCAGGCTGCTCAGCAGCAGCACCAGGACCGGGACGCTGCGGTCGAAGTCGCCCTCGGGCAGCCAGGCCGTCAGGAACCGGTCCGGCAGGACCGCGAGCGGGAGCGAGACGAGCAGGACGACGGCCAGGCTCATCCGCAGTCCGGCGAGCAGGTAGTCGCGCTGGCGCTCTCGGTCGTCGGCCCCTTCCAGCTCCGAGAGCACCGGGAAGAGCAGGGTCGTCACGGCCATGCCGACGCCGAAGGCGAGCGCGAACAGCTTCGCCGGGATGCCGTACAGGCCGGCCGCGAGGCTCCCGAGCACGATCCCGACGACGATCACATCGGTCGAGAACACCACCTTCGACGCGACGTTGATCAGGAAGTTGCGCCCGCTGAACGAGAGCAGCTCCCGGGCCTGCGCGCGGCTCGCAAGTGATGGCCTGATCCGCAGCGAGGGCAGCTCCCGCCGCACCCAGGGCAGCGGCCACAGGACCCGGAAGAGCGTGACGACGAGCGTCGCGACCGCCAGCGTGACGAGGCCGCCGCCCCGCCAGAGCAGGACGCCCGCGACGATGCCGACGTAGAGCACCGTCGAGAGCAGGCCGGCGAAGTTGAGCACGTCGTAGCGCTGCTGGCCGGCGAGGAGGCTCGTGAAGAGCCCGAGCGGGAAGCGGACGGCGAACCCGAGCATGACCAGGATCAGCGCCAGCTGAGCGGCTTCGACGTAGCGGGCGGGGATGTCGACCACGGCCGGGAGCGCCCAGGCGAGGGCGAGCGTGATCACGACCGCCACGCCGAAGATGACGCCGTAGAGGCCGAGCGCGGTCGAGGCGAGGCCGCTCGTCTCCGTCTGACTCTTACGGCCGCGCTGCTCCGCCGAGAAGCGGATCACGGACGGCGCGATCCCGATGTCGAGCAGGCCGATGAACGCGAGCACGGAGCCGATCACGGCCCAGATCCCGTACTGCTCGGTGCCGAGCGAGTCGACGATGATCGGCGTCAGCAGCAGCCCGCTCACGATCGTGACCGCATAGACGCCGTAGACGAGCACGACGTTGCGCCGGAGAAAGCGCATCTAGCGGAGCCGCTGCACGGTCGCGACGACCCCGTCGGCCCAGCTGTCCACCGAGTGCCCCGCTTCGACGCGCCGGCGCAGCTCGCGCCCGGCCTCGTCGCGCAGCTCGGGCTCAGCTCGTGCGAACGCGCCGAGCACGCGGGCGAGGTCCACCGAGTCGGCGCTTCGGAAGCGAAGCTCGAGCGGCAGGTTGCCGAGGAAGTCGTCGAAGTGCGGGTTGCACGCGATCACGGGGACGCCGCTGGCGGCCGACTCGTAGACGACCTTGTCGAGCGCTCCGCCGGATGTCTGGCCCAGGGTCGTGTTGACGACGGCGTCGGCGGCCCGCATCAACTCGGGCACGGCGACCCGCGGCACCGGATCCAGCAGTCGCACCGCGTCCGCCACCCCCTCGTCCTCGATCAGCCGCCGCAGCTCGAGCCGGTGCCCGCGCTCCTCGTCGGTCATGGACGGCCCGTGGATGTCGAGCGTCAGCGGGACGCCCTCCCGCCGCAGCTGCGCGCAAGCCCTGATCGCGGTGTCGAACGACTTGGTCGGCGAGGTCCGTCCGAGAGCGAGCAGGCGCAGCGGCTCGCCGCCGTTCGAGGACGCCGACGCGCGCGGGGCGAACTGCGCCACGTCGATCCCGTGGCCGATGCCGGAGACCTTCGGCAGGTCGAGCGGAAACGAGCGCCGGTCGACGCTGAGCGCAACGTCCGCCAGCGCCGTCGCGAGCCGGAGCGTCCGGTGCACCGCCCAGTGCGTGTACCAGAGCACCGTCGGCACGCGCCTCAGCTTCGTGAACGGGGCGGCGAGGACGAGGTAGATCGGGCACATGTGCGCGATCAGGGCGTCCGGGGGCCGCCGCGACGCGAGCAGCGGGAGGAGCGCGCGCAGGTAGCGCACGCCGCGCCCGGCTCGCGTGGCCGCGCCGAACGTGCGGATGACGCAGTTCGGCGGCAGATCGTGCAGCCCGGTCCTGTCCGTGAGCACGACGAGCTCGTCGCAGCGAGCCGCGAGCGCCTTCAGCTTCGCGACCGTCGCGCCGAGAACCGGGTCCTCGGCGTCCACAGTCTGGGTG
>JAWVCV010000059.1:0-4310 GCA_033858115.1 Gaiellaceae bacterium | reverse complement strand
ATGCTCGTGAGTGAGCACCACGAGGCTCACGTCGTCGGGTGCGACGCCCAGCGCCCGGAGCCCGTCGTGCAAGGCGGGGCCGGATTCCGGCATGCCCGCGTCGACGAGTGCAGGCCGATCGCCCAGGAGGACGTAGACATGCGCTGCGGGCTTCGGCAGCCGGATCCGCGCCACGCCTTGGTCCACGATCTCGATCAGAGGGCGGCTCCCTCGCGCATGCCTTCGTGCTCGTCCACCCAGCGGCCGAGCCGGCTCCGCACCGTCGCGGCGGCGGCGGCGATGTCGGCGGCAGGGTCGTCGGAGATCGGGCCGTGTCCGGGAAGGAGCAGCCGCGCGCGGAGCGACGCGAGCCGCTCCAGGCTCTCGAGATGCTCGCCGCTCGAGCCGTTCTGCGTGACCACCGACAGGGTGCCGCGCGCGAGCACGGTGTCTCCGGTGACGATCAGGGCGCGCGATCGCTCGTAGAGGCAAATCGAGCCGGACGTGTGGCCGGGCATGTGGAGGACGTCGAACGAGAACCCGCCGATGCGGATCGCGCCTCCGTCGGACAGCTCGACGTCGGGCGCCCGCGCGACCCGGAGCTTCGTCAGCGGTTCCTCGCCGTGGCGCAGCTTTGCGGAGGCGAGCGAGTGCGCGACCAGCAGGGCGTCGGGAAAGGCCGCGGCCCCGCCTGCATGCCCGGCGTGTTCGTGCGTGAGCACGACCAGCGAGATCCGGTTGCGCTTGATCTCGAGCTGCCGGAGTGCGGCGAGGAGATCGCGCTGAGACTCCTCCGAGCCGCAATCGACGAGCGCGACGCGGGTCCCCAGGAAGAGGTACGCGTTTGCCGCTCGGCCCGGCAGCACGATCCGCAGCACGCCCGGGTCGACGACCTCCACCTTGGCGCTCATCCTCCGACCCTCGCAACCCGCTCGGGGGCGTCGATCGGAGCCCTGACGCTCCGCTCGCCGAGCGCGCCGAGGATGCCGACGGCGACGCGCAGCAACGCCTGGACGCGCTCCACCTCGGCCTCGACGAACGGGAACGCATCGTGGCGCACGAGCGCGAGCGCGAGGAACGGCGGCAAGCCCGCCGGCACGACGAGCACCCGGCCCATCCCGAGAGCGACGCCGTAGGCCGCAGGAGCCCAGGGCTCTTGCGGCGAGGCCGTCTCTGCCCGGGAGCGAGCGAGAGCCGAGCGCGCGAGACAGGGTTGGTCTTCCCGGATCGGCGGCAGCGACTCGGCGGTGGCGGCGACCGGCCTGAGCCACCCGTGGCCGGCATCGCGCAAGAGGACGCCGCCGTCGGCCCCCACGAGCTCGAGCGCCGCCGCGAGCAGGGCGTGCCGGGCGGCGCCCAGGCTGGCGGCACCGCTGACAGCCGCGAGCGCATCCGCCATCGCGATCCCCGGGTCGGGGAGCTCCGCGTGCTCACGCAGCCCCAGGATCTCGACGTCTCCCTGGAGCTCCTCGAGCGCCGACACGAGATCGCCTCCGACGACGAGCAGGTCGTCGACCGCCGTCCCGTCACCGCCCGCCACGACCTCGACGCGGAGGATGTTGACGTCGTGGGCGGCAAAGCGGCTCGCGACGAGCGCCAGACGCCCCGGCAGGTCCGGGACCGCCAGTCGAACGAGCTGCGGCTCATCACCGACGATCGTGTCCTCGAGCATGTTCGCGTCTCCTTTTCGGCGGGCGTCCCCAACGACGAGGGGACGAGCCAAGCCGCGGAGACGCGGCTGTGCGTCCTCCGCCGGCCACATCACCGACGGACGGTCCGAGGCTAGCACACGCCCTCGCCGAGCAGGGATGAGGGCAAATCACTCGAACGAGTGACTACAGCGCAGGCAACGAACGCCGATACCTGGGCTACCCACCTCCCCCAGCTTCACAGTTTCATCCCCTCAGAAGACCCGGCCCCCTCCGGGTCTTCTCTTATGGGGGAACCCGTGGTTCCCCCATAAGCCCCCTCCTTTTTCGTCGCTTTGCCTGACAGCCTGCGCTGGGCCTCCCGCCGGGCCAAGCCCGGCTCCGGCCGCAACGCTTTGCCGCCTCGTCTTCCTGAGAACGGCGAAGGGCCGGCTCACGCCGGCCCTTCTGCTTCTTCGTCGATCTCTGAACCGCCTGTCTCGGGCGGAGCCGGGCTTTGCCCGGCGGGAGCCCAAACCCCGTTCCTCTCGCGGCTGCGAAGAAGAAGGGGGCTCACGGGGGAAACATGGTTTCCCCCGTGCCGTTTACATCATTCCGCCCATGCCGCCCATGTCGGGCATGCCCCCACCGACGCCGGCCTTCTCGGGCGCCTCGGCCACGATGGCCTCGGTGGTCAGGATGTTCTTCGCGATCGACGCGGCGTTCTGCAGCGCCGAGCGCGTGACCATGGTCGGGTCGATGATCCCGGCCTTGACCAGGTCCTCGACCTCGCCCGTGTCGACGTTCAGGCCCTGGCCCTTGGCGGCCAAGCGAACCTGGTTGACGACGACCGAGCCCTCGAGCCCGGCGTTGGAGGCGAGCTGCCGCAGCGGCTCCTCGAGCGAGCGGGCGATGATCGCCGCACCCGTCTTCTCGTCGCCCTCGAATGAATCGAGCTTGATGGCGGCGGCCGCCTGCAGGAGCGCGACACCGCCACCCGGCACGATGCCCTCCTCGAGGGCGGCGCGGGTGGCCTGCAGCGCGTCCTCGACGCGGTGCTTCTTCTCCTTCATCTCCGTCTCGGTGGCAGCGCCGACCTTGACGACGGCGACGCCGCCGGCCAGCTTGGCAAGCCGCTCCTGGAGCTTCTCGCGGTCGAAGTCGGAGTCGGTGTTCTCGATCTCCGCCTTCAGCTGCTTGATCCGGGCCTTGATCGCGTTCGGGTCGCCGGCACCGTCGATGATCGTGGTCGAGTCCTTGTCGATCACGACCTTGCGGGCCTTGCCGAGCTGCGTCAGCTTCGTGTTCTCGAGCTTGAGGCCCATCTCCTCGGTGATCACCTCGGCGCCTGTGAGGATCGCGATGTCCTCGAGCATGCGCTTGCGGCGGTCGCCGAAGCCCGGCGCCTTGACGGCGACAGCGGTGAAGGTGCCGCGCAGCTTGTTGACGATGATCGTCGCGAGCGCCTCGCCCTCGACGTCCTCGGCCACGATCAGCAGCGGGCGGCCGGCCTGGATGACCTGCTCGAGAATCGGCAGGAGATCCTTGACCGAGCCGATCTTCTGGTTGGCGACCAGGATGAACGGCTCGTCGAGCACCGCCTCCATCCGCTCGGCATCCGTGACCATGTACGGCGAGAGGTAGCCCTTGTCGAACTGCATGCCCTCGGTGAACTCGAGCTCGAGGCCGAACGTCTGGCCCTCCTCGACGTTCACGACGCCGTCCTTGCCGACCTTCTCGATCGCATCGGCGATGTTGTCGCCGATCTCGCGCTCGCGCGACGAGATGCTCGCGACCCGGGCAATGTCTTCCTTGCCCGAGATCTCCTTGGACTGCGCCTTCAGGTTCTCGGTGACCGCCTCGACGGCGAGCTCGATGCCGCGGCGAAGCGCCATCGGGTTCGCGCCCGCGGCCACATTCTTGAGGCCTTCGCGGACGATCGACTGCGCCAGGACCGTTGCGGTCGTCGTGCCGTCGCCGGCGACGTCGTTCGTCGCGGTGGCGACCTCACGGACCAGCTGTGCGCCCTGGTTCTCGAAGACGTCCTCGACCTCGATCTCACGCGCGATCGTGACGCCGTCGTTCGTGATCGTCGGCGCGCCGAACTTCTTGTCGAGCACGACGTAGCGACCCTTCGGGCCGAGCGTCACCTTCACTGCGTCGGCGAGGATGTTCACGCCGCGCTCGAGGGCCCTGCGGGCGTCCTCGTTGAACTTCAGTTCCTTGTGAGCCATATCTAGCTTCCTTTCGTTCCTACGCTTTTGCGCCGGCAGGCTCGCGCGTGCCGATGACCTTGGCGAGCACGTCGGACTCGCGCAGAATCAGCACGTCGTCGACGCCCAGCTTGATTTCGGTGCCGCCGTACTTGGAGAAGACGACCTCGTCACCTTCGGTGACGTCCATCGCGACGTGCTCACCCGTGTGTTCGTTCCGGGCGCCCGGGCCCACTGCGAGGACGCGTCCCCGCTGCGGCTTCTCCTTCGCGGTGTCGGGGAGGACGATGCCGCTGATGGTCATCTCCTCTTCCTCGAGCACCTCGACGATCAGGCGGTCACCAAGCGGCTGAAGTTCCATCTGTAGAGCCTCCTGGTTTCGTGTTTGTGACATTCGTTGGCACTCCTGGTGTTCGAGTGCCAGCTCATGTTACTTGCTTTTGTCCGGGTCCCGCAAGCGGCTCTAGCGCCTCAGCGACGGCGTGTTACA
>JAWVCV010000058.1:0-24025 GCA_033858115.1 Gaiellaceae bacterium | reverse complement strand
GACGAGTAGCCGACGCAGATCTCCTGCGCGAGGAACATCACGTCGACGGCGTGCTCGAAGGCGGCGACGTCGAACTCGCCGTCCTCGCGCCGGAACTTCATCAGGTTGAGGGAGGAGAGGTTGCACGCCGAGTCGTCGATGTGCATGTACTCGGAGCATGGGTTCGACGCGTTGATCCGGCCCGTGTTCGGGCTCGTGTGCCAGCCGTTGATCGTCGTGTCGTACTGCACGCCCGGATCGGCGCACTGCCAGGCCGCCTCGGCGATCTGCCGGAGCAGCAGGCGCGCGTCGGTCGTCTCGACCACCGAGCCGTCGGTGCGGGCGGTGAGGTTCCACTCCTTGTCCTCGACCGCCGCCTCCATGAACGAGTCGGTGACGCGCACGGAGTTGTTCGCGTTCTGGTACTGGATCGACGCCCAGTCCGGGGAGTCGAGGGACATGTCGTAGCCGGCCTGTTCGAGGACGCGCGCCTTCCGCTCCTCCTTGGCCTTGCACCAGATGAACTCCTCGATGTCGGGGTGGTCGACGTCGAGCACGACCATCTTGGCCGCGCGGCGCGTCTTGCCGCCAGACTTGATCGTCCCGGCCGACGCGTCGGCGCCGCGCATGAAGCTGACCGGGCCGGAGGCGTGGCCGCCCTTCGACAGCTGCTCCTTCGAGCTGCGCAGCTTCGAGAGGTTGAGGCCGGAGCCCGAGCCGCCGCGGAAGATGACGCCCTCGCGCCGGATCCAGTCGAGGATCGACTCCATCGAGTCCTCGATCGAGAGGATGAAGCACGCGGAGCACTGCGGCTTCTCCTCGAAGCCGACGTTGAACCAGACCGGGGAGTTGAAGGAGGCGTACTGGTTGACCAGGATCGCCTTCAGCTCCGCCTCGAACGTGTCCGCCTCGTCGTCGGTCGCGAAGTAGCCGCCGGCGCGGCCCCAGCCGCCGATCGTGTCGACGACGCGGCCCACCATCTGCCTGACGCTGTGCTCGCGCTCCGGCGAGCTGAGGCGGCCGCGGAAGTACTTCTGCGCGACGATGTTCGTGGCCGTCTGCGACCAGAAGCGCGGGAACTCGACGTTCCGCTGCTCGAAGGCCGGGCCGTCCTTGCCGGGGATGACCGCATCGCGAAGCTCCCACTCGATCTCGTCGAATGGGTCGCGCCCGGGGATCGTGAAGAAGCGGTTGGGCGTGACCGAGGCCGTCTCCTCGACGACCACGTTCACGACCTCTGCTGGGGCTGCTGTTGCTTCCTGCGTCAGTGCTTTGGTCTGCTTTGCGGTCGGCATGTTCGTCCTCTCGCCTTCGGCTTGTACGGCGCTCGCAGGTCGGCTTTCTGCGGGCCTCTGAGCGGATCGGGGACGTTAGTCCCGGCGTCGGACAGAACGAAGAAAAGCGCCTGGAATAGCCGAAATCGGTGCTTTCATTGTACCCGGCTCGAGCCGGGCGGCGAAGGGTCGCTAGACCGCGGGCGGCGGCGGCAGGCGGCGGCTCTGGAGGCGGCGCAGCAGGTAGCCGGCCGAGCCGCCTGCAACCAGCAACAGGGCAAGGCCCGCGAGGATCAGCAATGGGATCGGCACCGAGCTGACGCTTTCGCTGCCGACGGGCGGCGCCACTTCAGGCCCCGGGTCGTCCGGAGGCGGCGGCGTCGCTGTGCCCTCGGTCGTGGTCGTGTCGGTCTCGGCGGGCTCTGCCGGCGGGGCAGACGGCGGGCCGCCGATGTTCGGCGGAGCCTTCTCCTTGCGCATGGCGGCCGTCATCGCCCGATTGATGTCCTCCTCGGCGCTCGAGTAGTAGCGCACGTCGCGAGGAATCAGCTCGATCGCGTCGTCGTAGCAGTGGAGCGAGTACGTGCCGTCGATCCGGCCGTCGTTCCAGTCGTCGAGCACCTGCCGCCCGCACGGCTTCGCAGCGCTCGCCGGCCCCGCGAGCAGGAGCAGCGAGAGGACGGCGGCCAGCAGGAGCAGGCCGCGTCTTGCGCGCGACGTCACGGGCGCCTCGTCACTGGGTGCGGGGGATGGGGAGTCGTCAAGGCCTCGGTACGAGTGCAATGGTGCAGAGTCTCCCGGACGGCGTTGATCACGGGATGAGGCGGGCGTAAACGGTTTGTAAGGCCGTTGGATCCTGGCCGGAGGTTTTCCGGGCGCCATGCTAGCTTGCGGCGCGATGCCGAGGCGCGAACTGGCAGTTTGGGTCGCGACCGCGTTGCTCCTCGCCGCGCTCTTCGCAGGAGACTCCGTCTGGACCGAGTTCGCAGCGCTCGTCGTCGCCGGTGGGTGGAGCGCGCTGGCGCTCGCCGGCCGCGCGCCCCTACCGCGCCGCGGCTATCTCCTGCTGGGCCTGCTGCTCGCCACGGCCGCCTGGGCCGGCCTGTCGACCCTCTGGTCGGTGGCGCCCGATCTGAGCTGGGCCGAGCTCGATCGTACGCTCGTCTTCGCAGCGTTCCTGGTCGTGGGACTTCTGCTCGGAGCCTCGGGCCCCGCCGCCTGCCGGCGCGCAGCGGGCGCGCTCGTCGTCGCGCTCGGCGCAGCCGTGCTCTGGGCGCTGGCGGGGAAGGCGATCCCTGCGCTGTTCCCTGACGGCGGGCGTGCCGCCAGGCTGCGCGACCCGATCGGCTACTGGAACGAGCTCGCGCTTGCAGCCGACATGCTGCTCGTGCTCGCTCTCCAGGTTGCGGGTGACGCGGGCAGGTCGCGGGCGCTGCGCGCCGGCGGCGCCGTGCTCGCCTATGCCGCGATCGTCGCGGTGCTGCTCGCCGCGTCGCGCGCCGGTGTCGCCGCTGCCCTGCTGGGCGTCGCGCTCCTGCTCTGGTTGCGCCGCGACCGGGTTGTCGAGACCGCGCTGCTGGCCGTCACTGCGGCGGTGCCGGCGATCGCGCTTGCGGCATGGGCGTTCAGTCGGCCCGCCCTAGTCGAAGATGGAGGTGCGCGCGCCGACCGGGTTGCGGACGGCGCGTGGTTCGGCGTGCTCCTGCTCGGCGGCGGCGCGCTGGTCGCCCTCCTCGCGGGCGCGCTCGCCCGCCGGCCGTTGTCGTCAGCCGGCCGCAGCGTCGTTGGCCGCACGCTCGCCGGGCTGTCGCTCGTCGTCCTGCTCCTGGGTGCGGGCGCGGCGATCGCGAACGCCGGCCGGATCGCGGACGAGTTCCGCGGCGGCGAGGTCACGAACGCGCCCGATCGGCTCGGCAACCTCAGCTCGAACAACCGGCTCGCCTGGTGGGGAGAGGCGTGGGACATCTTTCGCGCCCGGCCGCTCGAGGGCGCCGGGGCGAACACCTTCGCGGTCGCGCGCAAGCGCTACCGGGAGACGGCCTCTGCCGTCACGCAGCCGCACAGCGTCCCGCTTCAGCTCCTCGCGGGCACCGGGCTCGTCGGCCTGCTGCTCTTCGCGGCGCTGGCGACAGCCGGAGCCGCCGCCGCGGTGGGCGGGCTGCGACGGCTCGAAGGCGCCGAGCGCGGCGCGGCGGTCGCGCTGGCGATCGTGCCGGCGCTCTGGCTCGCGCACGCCGTCGTCGACTTCGACTGGGACTTCGTCGCGGTGACGGGTCCGGCGCTGTTCGCGCTCGGTGTGCTGGCCGCGGCCGCCCGCCCGGCCCGTCGCGTCCGCGCTCCCGTTGCCGCGGCCGGCGTGGCTGCGCTCGCGCTTGCCGCCGTCGCGTCGGCGGCGACGCCGTGGCTGGCGCAGCGCAGCGTGCGCCAGGTGTCGGTGGCGATCGACCGCGGCGACCTCGCGGGCGCGGCGGCCGCAGCCGATCGCGCGCGCTCCCTCGATCCGCTCTCGCTGGGGCCGATCTTCGCGCGCGCCCGGGTCGACGAGAGCCTGGGGGACGAGTCGGCGGCCCTCAGGGCGTACCTGGACGCCACGCGGCTCCAGCCGGAGAACCCCGAGGCGTGGCTCGCGCTCGGCCTCTTCGAGTACGACAGCGGCTACCGCTGCACGGCGTACGTGCACCTGAACCGGGCGTACACGCTCGACCCCGCCGGCCGCCAGTGGGTGCCGGGCAGTGAGCTCGACCAGGCGCGGGCCTGGGTCGACGCGAAGAAGTGCTAGCTAGGAACCGACGATGAGCGCGACGTGCGCGCCGAGCATGTCCTTCGCGCGCAGCCCGTCCAGCGGGCCGACGATCTTCACGTTCAGATCCTTCGCGAGCCGGACGCCCTCGGGCCGGTAGCCCTTGCGGAACATCACGAGCGTGCGCGTGAAGTCGCTGCGCGGCGCGTTGCCGACCGTCCCGATCGTGTAGCCGAAGCGTCGCACGGCATCGGCGCTGGAGGCTGCGGCCCCCGAGCGGCCGTTCCCGTTGAGGACGATGACGGAGGTCTGCGCGCGGGTGAGCTTGACCTTGCCGACCGGTGTCTTCGCGGCCGGGAGCGCCTTGGACTTGACGGGAGCGAACACCTTGGCCTCGGCCGCGTGGCGCACGTGCGCCGAGACCGGCTTGGCGACCATCATGACGCCGAGGACGACGAGGACGACGAGCTCGAGCGCCGCGACAGCCGAGGCGACGAGCGTGGCCGTGCGCCACGGCGAGTGAACCTGGGGGAAGGGGTGGGAGTGCTCCACGGAACGCCTAGATTCGCCCGCGCGGCGCGTGCTCCTTCTCTCAGGCGGCGGCCGATTCCCAGGTCGTGCGCAGCCCCTCCTCGAGCGACCACCGCGGGCGCCACTCGAGCTCCCGCGCGGCGCGCGAGACGTCGAGGACGCTGCGCAGCACGTCGCCCGGCCGGGCCGGCGCGTGCTCGGCCTCCGCGTCCACGCCGGCCGCTCGCCCGCAGGCGTCGAAGAGCTCGTTCACCGACGTCTCCTGGCCCGTCCCGACGTTGAAGACGCCGCCGTCGCGGCCGATTGCCGCAAGCACAGCCTCGACGACGTCGCCGACGTAGATGAAGTCGCGGGTCTGCTCGCCGTCGCCGTAGATCGTCATGCCCCGGCCGTGTCGCAGGCGGTCGGCGAAGATGGCGACGACGCCGCCCTCGAGCTCGGCGAGCTGGCGCGGCCCGTAGACGTTCGCGAACCGCAGCGCGACGTGGCGCGTGCCGTACAGGCGGTTCCAGGTCGCGAGGTACTCCTCGGCAGCCAGCTTGGCGGTGCCGTACGGAGAGAGTGGCCGCCTCGGGTCGTCCTCGCGCGCCGGGCGCTCGCACTCGCCGTAGATCGCCCCGCCGGTAGAGCTGAAGACGATCTGCGCGTTGTGGCGGCGGGCCTCCTCCAGCACGCGAATCGTCCCGAGCACGTTGACGGCGGCGTCGAGCTCCGGCTGCTCGACCGAGGTGCCGACGTCGGCCTGCGCGGCGAGATGGACGACGAGGTCCGGCCGGAGCTCGGCCCACAAGTCGGGCGCCGGCTCTCGGATGTCCCGCTCGTGGAGCGTCGCCGCCGGGGGCACATTCTCACGGCGGCCGGTCACGAGCGTGTCGACGATGTGCACCTCGTCGCCGCGCGCGAGCAACGCTTCGACGACGTGCGAGCCGATGAAGCCCGCTCCTCCGGTGACCACCGCGCGCACGGCCATATCCTAGGCACACGATGTTCGTGACCTTCGAAGGGATGGACGGCTCGGGGAAGACGACGCAGGTCGACCGGCTGCGCGCAGCGCTCGAGGCCGACGGCCGCGAGGTCGTGACCGCGCGGGAGCCGGGACAGACCGAGCTCGGCGAGGCGATCCGCAACCTCGTCCTCCACGGCGGCCCGATGACGGCGTGGGCGGAGGCCCTTCTCTATGCGGCCTCGCGCGCGGAAGTCGTCGCGGAGGTCGTGCGGCCGGCCCTCGAACGCGGCGCGGACGTGTTGCTCGACCGGTATCTCGACAGCTCGATCGTCTATCAGGGCATTGGACGGGGGCTCGGGGTCGACGAGGTGCTCGAGGTGAACATGCTGGCGACCGGAGGTCTTCTCCCGGACCGGACGTTCGTGCTCGCGGTCGAGCCCCGGACGTCGTCCGCGCGAGTCGGCTCGAAGCCGGATCGGATCGAGCGCGAGGACGCAGCCTTTCACGAGCGAGTCGCCGCCGGCTACACGCAGCTCGCCTCCCTCTTTCCGGACCGCGTCGTCATCCTCGACGGCTCGCTCGATCCGGACACGCTGGCAGCGAGGATCCTGGATGAGCTTCGACGGCCTGCGTGACCAGCCGGAGGCGCGGCGGCTGCTGACCGCCGCCGTCGCCGAGGGCCCGGCGCACGCCTACCTCCTGCACGGGCCGGCGGGCGTCGGCAAGCGAGCGGCCGCGCGCTCGTTCGCGGCGGCATTGCTCGGCGACGAGCGCCGGGTCGAGGCGGGCTCGCACCCGGATCTCTTCCTGCTCGAGGCTCTCGGCGAGATGATCCGGATCGACGAGATCCGCGCCCTGCACAAGGACCTGCACATGCGGCCCTACGAGGCCGACCGCCGCGTCTACGTGATCTCGGACGCGCAGCTGATGAACGAGGACGCGGCCGACGCGCTCCTGAAGGATCTCGAGGAGCCGCCCCCGTATGCGGTGATCGTGCTGGTGGCCGACGAGCTCGGGCCGCTGCCGCTGACGATCCGCTCGCGCTGCCAGCTCGTCCCGTTCCGCCGGCTGCCGGAGCACGCGGTGCGTGCCTTTCTCGCCGAGCGGGCGCCGGGGCTGTCGGAGAACGAGGCTCGAGCGCTCGCCCGGGTCTCCGGCGGCCGCCTCGACCGTGCCGCACGGCTGCTCGACCCCGAGACCCGCGCGCGCCGTGAGGAGCTGCTCCGGGTCGCCCGCTCTCCCTACGCCGACCCGGAGCTCGATCCGGCGGACGCCGCGGCGACGCTGCTCGAGTCCGCACGCGTCGCCGGTGCCGCGGCCAGGGAGCAGGCCGAGGGCGAGTTCGAAGGGATCGAGCTGACCGCGCGGGAGTCGGACCAGCGCCTGCGCCGCATCCAGCGGGGGGCGGAGCGGGAGGAGCTGCTCGCGTCGCTCGAGGAGCTCGCGTCGTGGTATCGCGACCTGGTCGTCCTGGCCGCGGGCGCCGAGCAGGCGGTCGTCCACGCCGACCGTCTCGAGGCGCTCCGGACCGACGCGACGCGCGAGCGCGCACCCGACGCGGAGCGCGCCGCAGAGTTGGCGCGGGAGGCCTGGCGGGCGCTCGAGGAGTTCAATCTGAACTCGTCCCTGGCACTCGAGGCGCTCTTCGTGAATCTGAAGCAAGCCTTCTCCAGCGCACTGCTCGTCTGAGATCCCTCGTTCGGGTTGAAGCGGAGCGGCAGGGCTGCCGACACTGAGTCTGGCGTTCGGGCGGGACGTCATCTCAGACGTCTCTTCAGAGGGGAAATCTCGCTTGGCAGCCGAACCGTCCATAGGTCGCGCCTCACTCGTCGAAGCTCCGCACGTCGCGCCTCATGCGGCGGCGACACACGGGCTCTACGAGCGTCACGCCGCGAAGATCCAGAGCTATTGCCAGCACCAGCTCGGGTCGCGCGAGGAGGCGGAGGATGCCGTCCAGACGACGTTCATCAACGCGTTCCGCGCGCTCGGCCGGGGCGTCGTGCCGGAGGCCGAGTCCGCCTGGCTGTTCAAGATCGCCGAGAACGTCTGCCTCTCGCGACGTCGCTCGTCATGGCGCCGGGGCAGGATCGAGAGCCCCAGCGACTTCGGCGTGATCGAAGAGATCGTCCCTGGCCCGAACCGCCAGCACGACGAGCTGATCGGGATCGAGGACGCGCTCGCGTCGATGCCCGAGCAGCAGCGTCGCGCAATCCTGCTGCGCGAGTGGCAGGGCCTCTCCTACCGAGAGGTCGCGGAGGAACTCGAGATCTCTCAGTCCGCGGTCGAGACCCTGATCTTTCGCGCCCGCCGCTCACTCGCCCAGGGGCTCGAGCAGCCTGAGCAGGCGAAGCCGAAGCGCAAGAGCTTCCGCCGCGCGCTGCACGCCCTCGACTTCGGGACGCTCGTCGCGGCCGTGAAGACCGCGCTCGCAGGGAGCGCGGCCGTGAAGGCGACCGCCGTCGCCGTCGCCGTCACCGCCGCCGCGGGAACTGCCGCGACGGTCGGCCCCAAGCTGGAGCCGCGCTCCCCTGAGCTCGCGGCTGCGCCCAAGCACGTCCTCGCCGTGCCCGCCGGATCCACGGCCTCCGCCGCCGCGTCGGCGTCGTTCGCGCCCGTGGCGAGCAAGGTCTCGGCGCCTGCGACCGCCGAGCAGGAGCGCGTGCAGCGGCTGCATGAGCGCACCTCCGGCCCGCTTGCGCCGGCGCCGAAATCCGTTCCCGACAACGCACTCGCTGTCGCAGCTGCACCGGTCGCCGTGGTTGTCGCTCCGGCGGAGCCCGTCGCCGAGCAGGCGCCGCCCGTGGCGGAGCCGCAAGCCGAGCCCGAGCCGCAAGCCCACCCGCAGGAGCCCGCCGCGCAGCCGACCGCAGCACACCCGACACCCGCGCAGCCGACCGCGGCACACCCGACGGCCGCGCAGCCGACCGCAGCAGAGACGCACACGCCGAAGAGCAAGGACGAGGTCAAGAGCGACAAGCAGCGCCGCACGGAGGCGGTCACCGCGCCGACCCTCCCGGCGCTGGTAGCGGCCCCGGTTGCGTCGAGCGAAGCCAAGAGCTCGTCTCGCGGCGGCGGCAACTCCAAGCGCTCCGGCGCGAAGCTCGACGCGATCGTCGCCGACGCGCAGGCCCTGCTCGCAACACTGGTGCCCGCTGCGACTCCGCCGGACCCGCAGGCGGTCACGGCTCCGGTCGAGCAGCCGACCACCTCGGGCCCGAGCGAAGGCAAGGATCGGTCGCGCCGCGGAGGCGACTCCAAGCGCTCCGAGTCCAGGCTCGAGGCGATCATCGCCGAGGCTCCCGCGGTGCCGGCGCCCTCGAAGTCCAAGAAGAGCCAGGAGCCCGTCGCCGTCCCTGCGATTCTGCCGCCCGTCGCCGTCCCGGTGGCCCCGGTCAGCGCGGTCGTGACGCAGCCCGTGAAGCCAACGCCCAGCGCGACGCCGTCACAGCAATTCCCCAGCAACGGCCGTAACGGCCGCAGCAAATAGGCGTCGGCACCGCGCTACACTGACGCGGCCCCGCCGACGTAGCTCAGCTGGTAGAGCACTTCACTCGTAATGAAGGGGTCCGCGGTTCGAATCCGCGCGTCGGCTTTTCAGAAAAGCGCTGCTCAGAGGGGGTTTCTTCGTTGAGTGATCTCCCTAGCTTCGCGGCAGATCCAGAAGAAGGCAACTTCTGGGCAACAGCAGTCCCCTCTGCGGCGATTCGTGCAGCTCGGATCTCCGGCTCAGGATCCACTGCTTCACGTCCGCGGAGTTCCGCGATGACGTGCACGTAGGTCGAGAGCAACATCGCCACCGAGTGGCCCATCTGCTCCGCAATCTCGGCGGGACTGACTCTCCGGTGTCAAAGACGGCAACGGTTTTTCGCGGGCTCGATCGACGACGCCACCGGATCAGTGCACGGGATAGCGAACGCAACATCGTGATGGGAGGCACCGGGACGGACACGATCGAGGTCGATGACGTTGATGTCACGGTCGGGCCGTAGACCCACCTCAAGCCAGCCCGTAATGAAGGGGTCCGCGGTTCGAATCCGCGCGTCGGCTTGAAGTAGAACCCCCGTTCGAGCAGACTCACTACTGCGATGGTGATGACCGCGGTCGAGCGTCGAAGCGCCACGCTCGTGAGCGCTGATGCTGCTGGTTACAGCCGGCTGATGGCTGCGGACGAGCTCGCCACGATCCAGGCGATCACGATCTTCCGCGAGGCCGGGGAGCGGATCGCGGAGGAGCACGGCGGTCGGCTCGTCGACTCTCCCGGCGACAACCTGCTGTTCGAGTTCGACCGCGCCGACTCGGCGCTCGAGTCGTCGCTGCGGTTCCAGGCGTTCGTGCTGGAGACGAACGAGCGGTACGCGCCCGAGGATCGGATGCAGTTCCGGATCGGGATGCACAGCGGCGAGGTCGTCGTCGACAGCGGTCGCATCTACGGTTCCGGGATCAACATCGCGGCGCGTCTCGAGCGGCTCGCGCGCCCGGGCGGCATCTGCATCTCGGAGCTCGTTCGACACGAGGTCGACGTCACGCCCACGCTCGAGGACATCGGCCCGCAGTACGTCAAGAACATCCCGAACCCGATTCACGCGTTCTTCGTCGACGTGCCGGGGCAGGCAGTTCCGGTCGCCCGGCGCAGCACGTCCACCTGGCCGGCGATCGCCGTGATCCCGTTCGAAGCGGCCGCGGGGGACGGAGATGCGGACTACCTCGCCGACGGTCTGAGCGAAGACCTGATCACGACGCTCGCGATGTGGCGTCAGTTCCCGGTCATCGCCCGCAACTCCACGTTCACGTACAAGGGCCGGACCATCGATCCCGTTGTCGCCGGCGCGGAGCTCGGCGCCGAGTACATCGTCGTCGGCAGCCTGCGGCGGCTCGACCAGCGGGTGCGGATCACGGCCCAGCTCCTCGACGCCGAGACAGGCCATCTCATCTGGGCAGACCGCTGGAACACGACGCTGGAGGACGTCTTCCAGACCGGGGACGAGATCGCGCAGGCCATCTGCGTCGCGCTGCGGCCGGAGGTGCTCAAGGACATGTCCGAGCGCGCGATGCGCCAGGCCCCGGCGGACATGACGGCCTGGGACTACGCGCTGCGCGGGCTTTGGCACCTGCACCGGCCGATCCGCGAGAGCGGCGAGGAGGCACTTGCGCTGCTCTCCCAGGCCGTTCGGCTCGACCCTGCCTCGGGCTTCGCCCACGCACACCTCGCGCACGCGCACTACAGGATGCTCCAGCACCACTGGACGGTGGATCGCGAGCTGGATCTCCACGGGCTCGTCGAGCACGCGGAGCGCGCCGTGGCCTGCGACCCGATGGACGCCAACGGCTATCTGTTCCTTTCCCTCGCCTGCTCCGTCCAGGGCAAGCGCGAGCAGGCGCTGACCGCCCTGCGGCGGGCGGTCGAGCTCAATCCCAGCCTGCCCGTGGCGCGCTCGCTGCTCGGCCAGTTCCTCGGCATCGCGGGGCGGACCGAGGAGGGGCTGCGCGAGCTGGAGAAGGCGATTCGCCTCAGCCCGCGCGATCCGCAGCTGTGGACGTTCCACGCCGGCCAGGCCGTCGTGTTCTGGGTCGCCGGCCGGTACGAGGAGTCCCGCGCCGCGAGCGAGCGAGCGCTTGAGATCGATCCGGACTCCGCCTCGGCAACCGCCTTCTCGAACATCGCCGCGACGTCCGCGCTGCTCGGCGACCTGCCGCGGGCAGAGGCGGCTCTCGCGGACACGCTGCGCGTCTGGCCGAACATGTCCGTCGCGACCCTGCGAACGCTCTTCGCCTCCATCCCCGAGCCGGCGGTCGAAGCGTTCTTCGACGCCCTCTGCCTGGCGGGCTTCCAGATGCCCGACGAGGAAGACGCATCGACACGGGCGACAACCGAGACAACTGCGAGCTGAAAGGAACAAATCGCGATGAGCACGCTCCCGCCCACCAAGCCATCCGTGCCTTACTCGAAGGCGCGCTCGCAACTCGGTACCGGCGACCTCGTCTTCCTCCACGGCACCTCCCCCGCCGGCGTGATGATCGAGCAGCTCGAAGAGGGTCTCGGGTGGCCGCCGTTCTCCCACATCGGCATGGTGGTCAAGGACGGCGACAACCTCTATCTGTGGGACGCACCCGGTGGCGGCGACTGCTTTCCCGACCCGTATGCGGGTGATCCCGACAACAGGATCTACGGGAACAAGGTTCACACCGGGTGTCGCGTGTCGGTGCTGGACGACGTCCTCGCCTATTACGCGACGGCGGTCGACGTGCCGGGGTTCTGGGTTCGCCAGCTCACGTCGGGCGTGACGGACGACCGCTTCCAGGCGCTGCGCGAGTTCATCAATCGTGTCGACGGGCAGCCGTTTCCCAGCGGGCCCGGCACGGAACCGGACGTCACCGGGCTCGGCGCGAACTTCCTCGCCGGCCAGGACCGGGCGTCGCTGTTCTTCGGCACGTACTTCTGCGCGCAGCTGGTCGCCGACTCCTACATGCACATGGGGCTGCTGGCGATGGAGGACTTCCCGGCGAACGGCTACAGCCCGGCCGCATTCGACATGGCCGACCCAACCCGGCTCCCGCTGGTGAAGCCGGCGACGCTCGGGGACGTCTTCTTCGTCGATTGGGACCGGCCGACCGGCCGCGGCACCCCCTGCGCCCAGTGACTCGCTAGAACGGGTAGGGGGCCAGCTGCCAGGCGGCGGCTGCGTACCAGACGCCGAAGGCGAGGCTCGTCGTCCCGAGTACCGGGACGACCGTCGAGAATGCGCGCTGCACCGGCGCGGACGTGAGCGTACGGCCGAGCCCGCTCGTCACCATCGTCATCGAGACCGCCGTGAAGACGGCGAGCACGAGCAGCGAGGCGACAGCGAGCGCGCGCGAAGGGATGGCCGCGAGGAGCAGGACGCCGACGCCGGCGCTGCCGCCCATCCCGTGGACGAGGCCGATCCCGAAGGCGCCCGCGGGCGTGCGGACCGCGTGGCGGTGGTCGTGCAGGTCGGGGGGATGCGCGTGCGCGTGCGCGTGGAAGTAGCCGCTACGCCAGCGAACGAGCAGGCGCACCGCGAGGAAGACGATCAGCCCCGCCACCGCCGTCTCCGCACCGCGCTGCAGCGGCTCGGGCAGGTAGCGCTCGAAGAGGAGGATCGGCAGGCCGAAGACGACGAGCGTCAGCGCGTGCCCGAGGCCCCAATAGACGCCGAGCTCGGCGGCACGGCGCGCTGCCCGCTCCCGCTGGGCGGCGACGAGCGTCGTCACGGCCGCGATGTGATCCGGATCCGTCGCGTGCCGCAGTCCGAGCAGCGCGGCCACCACGAGGACGACGAGCACCGAGCCGCTCGAGGAGAGATCGGCGATCCGCTCGTCGAGGCCGAACATCAGGAGGTGGCGCTGACCGCCTCGCGGTCACCGGCGAACTCGGGCGCGTCCTCGAAGTACGCGACATTGTCGTAGCCGAGGTACTTGATCAGGCGGTTTTGCGCCACGAGGATCCGCAGCGGCTCGTCGCCCGTGTTGACGTACTGGTGGATGTGGTTCTGCGGCACGTAGACCGTGTCGTCGGCCTTGAAGTCCCAGCGCGTCGGCTCCTTCGCGACCCGCGCGTAGTAGCGCTCCGCGATCTCGGCCTCGACCTCCCACTGCAGCGACTCGCCGCTGCCCGAGAGGACGAACGCGACTTCGTCGGCCATGTGGAGGTGCTTCGCCGAGTGGCTGCCCGGCGGAATCTCCTGCTCGTAGACGTCGACGCTGACGACCCGGACGTGCGGCGTGTCCTTCGAGCAGAGCACGCGCACCTTGCCGTCGCGCGTCATCTCCCAGACCGTGTCGCTCGGCTTCACGATCTTCGACTTCTCCTCGATTCCCGGCGTCCAGACCTGCGTCCAGTCCTCGCGGGGGCCGAACTCGTCCTCGCGGTCGATCGGGCCGCTGCGGCCCTGCTGGATCAGGTCGAAGTACATCCAGGTCGACTTCGCCTTGATCACGAGCGCCTTCGCGGTTTCGTCGCCGTCGTTGAAGTGCCGGTGCACGGAGTCCACGTGCACGACTGCGAGGTCGCCGGCCTCCCACGGGTACTTGACGTCGTCGTGGATCTCGTAACCCTTGCCCTGGAGGATGTAGAAGACCGCCTCGTTCTGGTGCCCGTGGCCGTGGTTCGCCTTGCCGGGCGGGATCTCGACGAAGTGCACCTGGAGGTTCTGGGTGAGGAAGGGCTCGTCGCCCGGGCCGATCCGCCACCACGTGCGCGAGTCCTTCGAGTCGCCCGAGTGGCCGACTGTCGCGTCGTCCGCGACGAAGTCGTCGTTGCGCACGCGCGGCGCAGCGAGCTGCGCTTCCCGGAATTCCTTCAGCCCGTACTGCTCGGAGCTCATCCCGCGGAGGAACACACGACCCTTGCCCATGTCAGGACCTTTCCCTCGACGACGCCGACCGTGGCGCAGGCTAGCATAATTGTCGTACCATTAGACCCGTGTTCACGCCCGTCAGCACCGGACGCCTCTCGGGCGAGATCGTCGGGCAGATCATGAGCGCGATCCGGGAAGGGCGGTTGACGCCCGGCGACCAGCTCCCGCCCGAGCGCGACCTGACGAAGCAGCTCGGCGTCTCGCGCGTCTCGGTCCGCGACGCGCTCAGGACGCTGGAGGCCCATGGCCTGATCGAGGTGCGCGTGGGCGCGCGCGGCGGGGCCTTCGTGACCGCGCCGGCGGCGAAGCTGATCGGCGAGGGGCTCACGAACATGCTGATGCTCGCGTCGGTGACGCCGGGCGAGGTCACGGAGGCGCGCATCGTCTTCGAGCTGGCCATGCTCGACCTGGCGGTCCAGCGAGCCACGGGCGAGGACATCGGCGAGCTCGAGGAAATCTGCGATCGCGCCGACGCCTCGCTGGCCACCGGCTCCTACGACGTCACGATCTCGGCCGAGTTCCACGCCCGGCTCGCTCGCTGCACCCACAACGACGCCGTCGCGCTCTTCGCCGACACCTTCTACGGCGCCATCGTCGCCACGCTCGAGCAGGCGAAGAAGATCGATCCCACCGTCGGCCTCGCGGGCACCGTCGAGCACCGCGCGATCGTCGACGCCATCAGCGCCCGCGACGCCGTTGCTGCGCGCCGGATCATGACGGAGCACCTCGGTCGGACCGCACGCCGCGTCGGCGGCACGACGGCGCCGTGAAGTCGGGGCGGGCGCTCGTCCCGCTCTACATCGCTTCGGCACTCCACACGCTCGGCGAGGGCGGCTTCCAGCTCCTGACCCCGCCCTACATGCACGAGCGGCACATCTCGCCGGTCGTGATCGGCGGCGCCGTCTCGGCCTACGGGCTCGTCTCGCTCTTCCTCCGCATCCCGGCGGGCGCGCTCTACCGGACGCACCGCGCGTGGATGCTGATCGCCGGCGGAACCGCGCTCTCCTCGCTCGCGTTCGCGCTCCTGACGCTGACCGCCGATCCCGTGCTGCTGACGGTCCTGATCGCGCTCGACGGGGCCGGCTTCGCGATCGCGACGACCGCGGTCATGGCCGCGCTGATCGAGCGCCGGCCGGACGGAGCCAATGCCGGCTCGATCATGGGCTGGTACACCGGCAGCATCGCCGCGGGCTACGCGCTCTCGGGCTTCGTCGGCGGCCCGCTCGGCGACACGCTCGGCACCCGCGCCGCGATTCTCGTCCTCTCGCTCGTGCCCCTGGGGGCGGGACTGCTGCTGTGCCTGGTCCTGCGGGCGACGGCGCCCGAGCGGGTCGCCACGGAGCCGCGCGCTCCCGGCGCGTGGTGGCGCGACTTCCGCGGGCTGCCGGCGGTGGTCTGGCTCGCCTTCTTCGTCACGCTCTACATCAACCTCGTCAGCGGCGTGCTGCTCACGTTCTATCCGATCTACGGCCTCGCGATCGGCCTGACGCTGACCCAGGTCGGGATTCTCCAGGGGATCCACGGCGGGGCGGCCGCGGCCGTGCGCTTCCTCTCCGGAGCCGTCTTCCGCTTCGTCTCCTACGAGCGGACCTTGCCGGTGATGGTCATGCTCTCGGGGGCGTCGGTCGCCGTGATCGGCGGCGTCAAGTTCATTCCCGTGCTCGTCGTGGCGTGGGCGATGCTCGGGATCTCTCGCGGGCTCCTGCGCGTGTCGTCCGCGGCGGTGGTGATGGACCAGGCCGGCGAGACGGACAGTCAGCGCGGCGCCGCCTCCGGCGTCTATCTCGCGGGGCTCGACATGGGAAAGATCATCGGGCCGTTGCTGGGTGGGGTGGGGGCGGACGCAATAGGACTGCGGCCGACCTTCCTCGCCGCGAGCCTTGCGTTCCCGGTCGTCTACTTCGCGCTCGCAGCGATTGTGCACCGTCGGCGGCGGTATCTAGACTCGTTGGATGGCCGCAAACCGACGCGTCAGCCGGCGTGACGACTCAGAGCCCCGCGACGACTCGGGGTTGTTCTCGCCCGTCAGCGTCCCACGCACGTCGTCGTCGATCGCGGCGCAGATCCGCAACGCGATCCTCGGCGGCAAGCTGACGGAGGGCGAGCGGCTCCCGCCCGAGCGCGAGCTGGCGGAGCAGTTCGGGGTCTCGCGGGTCTCGGTCCGCGACGCGCTGCGCGCCCTCGAGGCGATGGGGCTGATCGAGGTGCGGGTCGGGGCCCGCGGCGGAGCCTTCGTGACCGCGCCGACCGGGTCGCTGGTCGGGCAGACGATCTCCGACATGATGATGATGCAGGTCCTGACGCCCGAGGACGTGGTTGAGGCGAGGCTGATCGTCGAGCTCGGGACCGTGACCCTCGCGACCGCCCGGGCGACCGAGGCGAACCTGGCGGCGCTCCGCGAGCTCGACATCCAGGCGCGCGAGGCGCTGGCCGCGAGGACGTACACACGTGAGCTGTCGTGGGACTTCCACGCGCTCCTCGCGCTGGCGGCGCAGAACGGCGCCGTCGAGGGGCTGACGCGGTCGTTTCGGCACTCGCTGTCGATGCACCCGTACCGCACCCGCGAAGGCGCTCGCGCGCACGAGCGGACGGTCGAGGAGCACGGCCGCATCCGCGAGGCGATCGAGCGCCGTGACGGCACGACCGCCCGGCGCGAGATGGCGGTGCACCTGCTGCGCGGAACCGGGCTCGAGAAGCGGGAGAGCGAGCTGCTCGCGCTGTGGGACGCGCGGACCCCCGCTCAGCGCGCGGCGTCCAACCGCCGCGCCAAGTAGTCCCAGGCCGGCTGCGCCGAGTACACGTGCTCGCGCTTGGCGAGCGCCTCCTCGTCGCTCGACCACGTCTTCGGGCCTCCGGCCGCCAGCACGCGGATGTTCGTCCGGCATGTCCGCTCGAGGAAGACGGCGGTCATCACCGCGTTCTGGACGTCGACGCCGCAGGTGACGATCCCGTGGTGGACCATCAGCGCGGCGTTGCGGTCGCCGACCGTCGCGGCGAGGTCGCGGCCGAGGTCGGCGGTGAGGATCAGGTCGCCCGTCTTGGTGAACCGCGCGATGTCGGGAGGGACGAACAGCGTGCCGTCGTGCGAGACCGGCCGCAGTGGTGCCTCCGTCGCCGCAAAGGCCACGGCCCAGGGCGCGTGCGTGTGCACGACGGCGTTGACGTCCGCGCGTGCGCGCATCAGCTCCGTGTGGATCGGATACTCGTGGTGGCGCTTCTCCTTGCCCTCCAGCACGTCTCCGTCCCAGGAGACGAGGATCACGTGCTCGGGCCCGATCTCCTCGAAGCCCCAGGACGCTGCCTTCATCCAGACGCCGCGGCCGTCGGGGTCGCGTGCCGAGACGTGCCCCCAGACGAGGTCGCCCTGGTCCTGGGCGCCGAGGATGCGGCAGCCGAGGGCGACCTGTGCGCGCAGCTCGTCGGCCGTCACGCGCGGGACGATAAACGACGGAGGGCCGGCGAACCGGCCCTCCGTCCGAGACCGGGGTGCGGCTCGACTACTTCTTGCTCCCGTTCTGGAGGACGCGGTCGTACTTGTCCGCCCAGAACTTGAAGTTCGAGACGATCGGCCGCAGGTTGAGCCGGAACTGCGCGCCGCCCTTCAGGTCGGGATCGGCCATGTCCGGACGTGACGGGTTCGCTCCGCCGTCCAGCAGCGCCTTCTGCCCGCCTTCCTTCCGGAGCAGCCAGTCGTAGAAGAGCAAGGCTGCGTTCGGATGCCTGAGCCGGTAGGCGATCGCCACGCCCTGGGCCCGGATCACGTGCGGGGCCGCGAACGGCTTGAACGCCAGCGGTGCGCCCTGCTTGATCAAGGCCTCGATCGACTGCGCGTGACAGCTGACGCACACGGCGAACTGGCCGGCGGCCAGCAGTGTCGCCTGTGTCGTGTGGCCGCTGATGATCTGCGAGTTCTTCGCGATCCCATTGAACATCGCGTCGAGCTTCGCATCGATCTTCTTCAGTGCCGCCGCCTTTGCCGCCTTCGTCTTCGGCTGTGGCCGCAGCTTGCGGAACGCGGTGTTCTCGAGCGCCTGATAGGCCGCCGCGTACCAGTCGACGTCGCCGGGCTCCATCGAGAGCTTGCCGGCCCACTTCGAGTTCGTCAGGTCCTGCCACGACTTCGGCTCGTCGCCGGACTTCACCTGGTTCGTGTTCCAGGCGACGATGAAGGCCTCGATGCGGCTGCCCGTGAACGTGTCGAACCGGTACGCCGCCGGGATGTCCTTCGCGTAGGGCGACCCCCGGTAGGGGACGATGATGTTCTTGCGGTGCTGCATGAAGAGCAGCTCCGTGCCGTTCGTCTCGACGATGTCGGCGCCCTGCGTGCCTGCGTTTGCCTCCTGGTACATGCGGGCGGTCACGTCCTCGCTCGAGGCCCGGTACATGTCGACCTTGACGCCCGGATACTTGGCCTCGAAGGCCTTCACGACGGCCGGCCCGATCGTGCGGCTGAGCGTCGTGTACCAGTTGAGGCTGCCCTCGGCTTTCGCCGCGTTGTAGAGCTTCTGCTCGCGAGCCGCGGGCGAGAGCCCGTTGAGGCTGGCGACGAGGCTCTTGATCGGGCTGGCCGGCGGCTCCTTCTGCGTCGCCGAGGTGCTGGCGGCTGCGCCGATCAGGGCAACGATGACGGAAGCGAGCGCGGCGGCGAAGACTGCGACGCGTCCGTTGGTGAGGTACTTCATCAAGACCTCCACGGTGAGTGAGACCCCAGGGCTACATCAACCGTTCCAACCAATTGGGACGGAAGGGAACGGCAAAGGTTGTTGCCTTTCGTGGGTGCACGAGCTTCTATGGCCAAATGCTTATACCATTACACCCATTCGCTTGCAACGGATTGGTGAACACCGGCGAAGAGGGACACGATGCGGATCGCAATCACCGCCGACCACAACGGAATCGCCCTGAAGGAGCGCCTGCTGGCGTGGTTGGGGAGGCACGGCCACGAGGTCGACGACCGGGGGGCCCACGTCGGCGCCGAGACGGTCGACTACCCGCCGCTCTGCGAAGACGTGTGCCGTCGCGTCCTGGCTGGTGACGCCGACTATGCGATCGTGATCGGCGGCAGCGGCTCAGGCGAGGCGATCGCGTGCAACAAGATCCGCGGGATCCGCGCCGCCCTCTGCCTCGACCTCTTCGTCACCGAGATCGCCCGGGGAAACAACGACGCGAACGTGCTTGTGACGGGCGCGAAGGTCGTGAGCCCCGAGCTGGCCGAGCAGATCGTCGAGACCTGGCTCGCGACCTCGTTCAAGGGCGAACGGCACCAGCAGCGGCTGGATCAGATCGCGGCGCTCGAGCGCGGCGAGTCGTTGCTCTGAAGGAACTCCAGCAGGCGCGCCGGCGCTGTCTCCTCCGTCTGAGCCTCGACGGGGACGTCCCAGTACTCCGACCGCTCGAGGCACTCCTCCAGGTACCGGGCAGCGGAGGTTGCATGGCTTGCGTCGTGCCCCGGGACGACGAGAGCCGGAATGTCGAGCTCCAGCAGCTGCTCGGCCTCCGGTCCGGGCACGGTGTCGCGGTCGAACAGGCCCCGGCCCAGCTCGCTGACGAGCGCGACGTAGCGCTTCGCGTCTCCCGCTGCGTACTCCGCCGCGAACGAGGGATCAGTGCGGAGCACGCTCGCCCACGGCCCGACGCGCGGGTCCTGCGAGAAGCTCTTGTCGTCGCTCGTCGCGAGCGAGACGACCGCCTCGAGCCCGTTCTCGGCCACGAATCCCGCGTGCTCGGCGAAGCGCGCGTGCTGCGTGATCCGGTAGCGCGGCCCGCCCGCCGGCGAGTAGAGCACCAGGCTGACGGCGCGCTGCGGCTGCGCCACCGCGAAGGCCGTCGCGATCGAGCAGCCGATGCAGCCTCCGAGCACGTGCGCGCGGTCGATTTCGAGGTGGTCGAGCAGGCCGGCGCCCTGGGCGGCGTAGTCGGCCCAGGTGATCGATTCGACGCGCCCGCCCGACTCGCCCGACTCGCGCTTGTCGAAGGCGATGCAGGTGTAGCGCTTCGTCAGGTGCTCGAGCAGGTTCAGGCGCTGATAGATCCCGAACGACGTCCAGTTCTCGATCGTCGCGTTGAAGCCGCCGGGGGAGAACAGCAGCAGCGGCGGCCCCGACCCGGCCACGTCGTAGCGCGTGGAGATGCCGTCGGCGACCGCGACGGGCATCAACCGCCCCGTACCTGGCGACCGCCGCGCACGTCGTCAGCATAGGCCGCGACGGCGTCGTAGGTCACCTGGGCGACGTTCGCGTAGCTGTCGGGCGGCTCGTCAAGCGCCTCGGCGGCCGCGCCGACCGCGCGGTGAATCAGCCGCATCCGGCCGTCCAGCCACGGCCCCCCGCCGAGGCCGCCGATCACGGGGATCGAGACGGCTGCGACGACCTTCGGGCCGTCAACAGGCCCCGAGTGCCGGAAGTCCAGCAGTGACGCGCCCGCGGCCTCGAGGCGCCTGGCGAGTGCGACGGCGCCGTCGCCGGCGCCCGGGCCGCCGGAGAACTGTGCGAACACCGGCACGCCCGCGTCGACATAAGTGGGGACTGCGTCGGCGTCCTCCACCTTCACGACGTCGGCGCCGCCTTCACGAACGAGCCGGCGCGCCGCCTCGAGGCCCTGGCCGTGTGGGAGGTCGCAGCTGACGAGCGCCCGTCGGATCCCGCGCTTGACCGCCGCGCAGACGAGGACCAGCTCGTCGAGCGTCACGTCGGACTCGTCTACGCGTCCCCAGAGGTTGACGCCGACGCTGTCGCCGACGGAGACGATGTCGACGCCTGCGCGGTCGAGGATGCGCGCGGTCTGGAAGTCCCAGGCGACGACGCCGACGATCTTCTGCCCTGCGCGCTTCATCGCCTGCAGCGCGGGGAGGGTGACCTTCTCGCCCTCCATCTAGGCCCTCAGTGCGGTCAACACCTCGGCGACGTCGTCTTCGTCCTCCGTCACCATCAGGTTCCGCGCGTAGGGGCGGAGCGCCGACACCGCCGCCGCGACCTCGAACCGGCTGCCGAGGATCAGGCCTGCGGTCATGATCCCGCGCTCCATGCAGGCCCGTGCGATCGTGGAGGCGACGTCGCCGTCGGCGTCGCCGGTGGCGATCATGATCGCGAGGTCGGCGTCCGCGACCTCCTCCGCGATCGCGGTGTCGGCAGTCGCGCGCACGAAGCGGGCCCCGCTCCAGGGCCTCGCCGCGACGCGGTCGACGACGGCCGCGGCCGCGTCGTCCAGGGCGAAGACGAGCGCCGCGCGGCCGCCGATCGGCCTGTCGATCCGGAAGCGCGCCTCTTCCGCCGTCGCCGCCTGGGCGCAGCTGTTCGAGAGGATCGGGCGCATCAGCGTGGTCACACGGACACGTGCGCCACGCCCGGCCGGGCGGCGAGGGCCTCGCCGCACGACTCGATGAACGACTCTTCCTGCGGCAGCACGATCGCCGCGGAGCGAATGCGGTGATGGGCCGGGTGGACGCCGGGTGGCGTGATCCCCTCGTCCCGGAGCGCCTCGACGGCCTTCCGGAGCTTCTGGCGGGCCTTGATGATCCCGGTGTCGGACGAGACAAGCCGCTCCTTCGTCCGGTCGACGATCGGCCCCATGCTCTCCTGGAGCGAGGCGTCCTGCTGCGCGATGCCCCTGACGCCGGAGAACGTCTCGCCGCGCTTCTGCGCCTCGCGGTCCATCAGGTAGTCGACGTCCTTGTTCTCCTCGGGGCGGTAGGTTCCCGGGACGTTGCGGCTGTGCACGCCGTGGCCCTCCTGCATCGCCTGCCGCTCCTCCGGCGTGAGCGGGCGCGTCGGGTGGTAGTCGAACGTGTACACCCAGCAGTTCTCGTCGTCGATCGGAACCCAGAAGTGCCCGTGGAGGGGGTGGTCGCCGCGCGGGGGAACCATCGTGAAGGCCGGCATCACCCACGGTGTGATCCGCCAGTAGTACTTCCCGTCCTCGGCGTTGCGGCGGGCGCCCACGAAGAGCCCGCCGTCCGCCTCCGCGACCTCGAAGAACGGTCGCAGGTCGTTCAGGTTGTACTCGTTGCCCTTCGCGCCCTTGAAGAGCGGGTCGCTCTTCAGGCCGCCGGAGTGCAGCCACGACACGTGGCTCGAGTCGATGCCGCCCTCGAGCGCCTGCAGCCAGTTGCTCTCCTGCCAGCGCTTGGAGGTGTAGGTCTGCTCGGGGGCCACCTGCGCGAACTCGAACTCGGGCACGTCGGGCTGGTTCTCGGGCTCGCCCATGTAGGTCCAGAGGATGTCGCCGAGCTTGACGACGGGATACGCCGTCAGCTTGACCTTGCTGCAGAAGTTGCTGTTCTCGGGCTCGGACGGCACCTCGACGCACTGCCCGCTCACGTCGTACTTCCACCCGTGGTACGCGCAGCGCAGGCCCGACTCCTCGACGCGCCCGAACCAGAGCGAGGCGCCCCGGTGCGCACAGAACTCGTCGATCAACCCGTACCGGCCCTCGCTGTCGCGGAAGGCGATCAGCCGCTCCCCCAGGATCTTGACCCGGACGGGCGGAGCGTCGTTCTCGGGAAGCTCCTCGGCGAGGAGCAGCGGCAGCCAGTACCTGCGGAACAGATCGCCTGTGGCGGTCCCGGGCCCGGTCTGCGTCAGCAGCTCGTTGACCTCGGTTTTGAGCATCTACGGCGTCCTTTCGGGCTGGGCGCTAACGGTCATACCATTATGCCACGGGATCCGCGGCCCTGCCGACAGCCGCCAGCCGCGCCTCGAGGCGGGGATAGACACGCCGCGCGTTCAGCTCGAAGATCTTGCGCTTGCCCGCTTCCGGCAGGTCGAGCGCGTCGACGTAGCGCTTCGTGTCGTCCCAGTGGAAGCCCGTCTCCGGGTCGACGCCGCGGACGGCGCCGAGCATCTCCGACGCGAACAGGATGTTGTCGACGTCGATCACCCGCCCGAGCAGGTCGATGCCGGCCTGGTGGTAGACGCAGGTGTCGAAGTAGACGTTCTGCATCACGTGCCCGTCGAGCGGCGGCCGCCCGAGCCGGTCGGCGAGCCCGCGGTAACGGCCCCAGTGGTAGGGGACGGCGCCGCCGCCGTGCGGGATCACGAACCGCAGAGCCGGGAAGTCGGCGAAGAGATCCCCCTCGACGAGCTGCATGAACGCGGTCGTGTCGGCGTTCAGATAGTGGGCGCCGAGCGCGTGAAAGTTCGGATTGCAGGACGCCGAGACGTGGATCATCGCCGGGACGTCCAGCTCGACCAGCGCCTCGTAGAGGGGGTACCAGTACTCGTCGGTCAGCGGCCTCGACGTCCAGTGGCCGCCGGAGGGATCCGGGTTCAGGTTGCAGCCGACGAACCCCAGCTCCTCGACGCAGCGCCGCAGCTCGGCGATCGAGTCGTCGAGCGAGCCGCCGGGCGTCTGCGGCAGCTGGCAGGCGCCGGCGAAGTGCTCCGGGAACAGGGCGACCACTCGCTCGATCAGGTCGTTGCACGCGCGCGCCCACGCACGCGCCGTGGCCGGATCGGGCACGTGATGCTCCATGCTCGAGGCTTGCGGCGAGAAGATCATCAGGTCGCCGCCGCGCTCCCGCAACAGCTTCAGCTGGTTCTGCTCGACGCTTGCGCGGATCTCGTCGTCGCCGATCTCGGCGGGCGCGGGCTCGGGCAGGCTCGGATCGGCGAGGCGCGCCAGCTGAGCCTCCCGGAACTGCTTGTGCGCCGCCGGAGCCGTCGTGTAATGGCCGTGGCAGTCGATGATCATTCGACGTACCGGAGGCCCTTCTCGGCGAGCGCCTCGCGCATTCGCTGCACGTCGAGGCCGAGCTCGCCCGCCTGGTAGCGCTGCCGTGAGACGGCCTCCTTCTCCTCCCGCGCACAACAGGCCTCGAGCACCTCTGCCGCCTTGTCGCGCGGCACCACCACGACGCCGTCGTCGTCGGCGACGACCACGTCGCCCGGCTCGACGGCCTGCCCTGCGCAGACGACGGGGATGTTGACGCTGCCCAGCGTCTCCTTGACCGTCCCGAACGGCGACACGCACTTCGACCAGACCGGGAAGCTCATCTCCTTGAGCTCGGCGACGTCACGGCAGCCGGCGTCGATCACGAGGCCGCGCACGCGCCGCGCGTGCAGCGCCGTCGCGAGCAGCTCGCCGAAGTAGCCGGCCTCCGACGGAGAGGTCGGCGCGACGACGAGCACGTCGCCCTCCTGACACTGCTCGACGGCCACGTGGATCATCCAGTTGTCGCCGGGAG
>JAWVCV010000057.1:0-5764 GCA_033858115.1 Gaiellaceae bacterium | reverse complement strand
TCTGGCTCTGGGTCAGCCCGTCGAAGAAGCGGAGGTGCAGGATGCGGCGCTCCCGCTCGTCGAGCGCGCGGAAGCCGGGCGCGAGGACGGCGCGGTCCTCCGAGACGGAGTACTGATGCTCCTCGGTCCCGAGCGACTCGAGCGGGTCGAGCTCGCCGTCGTCGTCGGAGCCGCCTGCGGAGAGCGAGAGGGACGTGTAGGCGCGGCCCGATTCGAGTGCTTCCAGCACGAGCTCTTCCTCGACGCCCGCGGCCTTCGCCAGCTCGGGGATCGTCGGTGAGCGCCCAAGCTGGACGGTCTGCTCCTCGACGATCTTCGAGAGCTGCACGTTCAGCTCCTGAAGCCCGCGCGGGACGCGGACGGCCCAGCCCTTGTCGCGGAAGTGGCGCTTGATCTCGCCGATGATGTTCGGCGTCGCGTAGGTGGTCAGCTCGACGCCACGGTCGATGTCGAAGCGGTCGATCGCCTTGATCAGCCCGATGCAGCCGATCTGGACGAGGTCGTCGAGCTGCTCGCCGCGATAGGCGTACCGCCGGGCCAGCGAGCGGACGAGCGAGAGGTACTGCTCGATCAACTGCTCGCGTGCGGCGAGGTCGCCCTGCTCGTGGTAACGGCGCAGGAGCGCCTTGTCGGACGCCCGCGTCACGATCCGGACCCCGCCATCGCGTAGCCCTTGCGCAGCTCGACCCAGGAGCCGCCGTCGCGCTCGCTCAGCGAGACGCTGTCTACGACCGTCTCCAGCAGCCGCTTGAGGCCGATTCCGGCGGCGCCGTCATGCTCGAAGTCGGAAGCGGTCGCAGCCGGCAGCGGGCCCACCGCGGCCTCGATCGTGCCGTCCGCCACGCGCAGGATGACGCTGATCTCCCCGTCGTCCTCGACGTTCTGGTCGAGCAAGGCGTCGAGCGCAAGCTGAAGATCGTCCAGGACGTCGAGGGTGACCTCGTGCCGCGCGGCGACGCCGCCGACGACGAGGCCGGCCACGGCTCCGAAGCCTCGCTCGCGGGGAATCGTGATCGTGAACTCGTCCATCTAGGGCGTGCCGCCGCCCGCGGCGCGAAGCTCCTCTTCGAGGTCGCGCTCGCGCCGTGCAGCTGCCTCCTTGGCGGCACGCAGGGCTTCGCCGATGTCGCGGCGAGCCCTCAGCGTCGCGAAGCCGTGAGCGAGGCCGGCTGCGAGGCCGGACACCTTCTCCACCGGCCGGGCGATCGCCATGCTCACCGCCCGCACTGCGGTGTCCGCGCTCTCCGCCATGTCGACTGCGCTGTCCGTCACCCGGTCCACCTTGTCCAGCTGCGCGTTCACCCGGTCGATGCTCTCGCCGACCTTGTGGATGACCGGCAGCAATTCGCTCTCCGTTCCCTTGATGAACGAGGAAAGGCGCCCGAAGGTTCCGCCCAGGCGAACGAAGACGTAGGCCAGGCCGGCGCCGACCGCGACCAGGAACGCGGCCAGGGCGTAGCTGGCGACGTCGCCGGCGCTGGTGGCAAGGAGTTGCACGGAGCGCATCCTAGTCGCGGCTGGCGGGCGACACCACGCCGCATCCCACGACGGCTCCCTCGTCGTAGAGGACCGCGATCTGGCCGGGAGCGACGCCGTAGGCCGGCTGCTCCAACTCCAGCATGAACCCGTCCGGCCGCGGCAGCACCCTGGCCCACACCGGCGCGGAGCGGTAGCGGAGCTTTGCCTCGACGCGATCGACCGGAACGTGCACGGTGCCCGTCGCCTCGACCGACGTGCAGGCGAGCGAGCCGCGAGGGCCGACGACGAGCGTGTTCGTCCTGGCATCGCTTCGAAGCGCGTAGAGCGGCTCAGCTGCTGCGACGCCGATGCCGCGACGCTGGCCGGGCGTGTAGCGCCAGACGCCGTCGTGGCGGCCGAGCTCGTTGCCGCGTTCGTCCACGATCGCGCCGTCGACGCGGTCGAGGCCGCGCCGCTCGAGGAACGCGCGATAGTCGTCGCCGGCGAGGAAGCACGCCTCCTGGCTCTCCCGCCGTTCGGCGGCCGCCAACCCCGCGGCGGCGGCCTCCGCGCGCGTCTGGGCCTTCGTCAGCTCGCCGAGCGGGAACTCGATCCGCTCGAGCCGAGCCGGATCGAGCGTAGCCAGCATGTACGACTGATCCTTCTCCGGGTCGTCGCCGCGCCCGAGCAGCAGGCGGCCGTCGCGCTCGACGACCCGCGCGTAGTGGCCCGTCCAGAGCCTGGGCGCGCCGGCTCGGTCGCAGAACCCGAGCAGCTCGTCGAACCGGAAGCTGCCGTTGCAGCGGCCGCACGGGTTGGGCGTCTCCCCGCGCGCGTACGAGGCCACGAACGGGTCGACGACCGCGTGGCGGAACTCCTCGCGCAGATCGAGCGTGACATGCGGGAGCCCGAGCCCGTGGCAGGTCTCCCGCGCCGCAATCACCGCCTCCGGGGAGCAGCAGGCCCGCTCGGAGTCGGGGCCGGCGGGGTCGAGCCAGAGCCGCAGCGTCACGCCGATCGCCTTCGGCCCGGCGCGGAGGAGCGCGACGGCGCTGTCGACGCCGCCGCTCATCGCGACCGCGACCCGGCCGGGGTCGGGCGCCGCGGTGAACACCTGCGCGAGCGCATTCGCGAGCGCGTCGGCGGCGAGAGTCTCGCCTGGGACGGCGGCAGCTTCGAGGAGCGTGAGGCCGGCAAGCGAGCGCTCGAGCCCGGGTGCGTCGGCGTCGACCACCAGCTCGCCGTCGACCGTGAGCCGGACGAATGCGAGCTCGGCCCCGCGCGCGGAGTCGCCGATGACCTCGATCATCGACCCAGCCTAGCGCCGGGGATGCGCGAGCGACCGAAATCAGGCCGCGGCGGGGTGCACCGTGTCCGTGACCGGCAGGCTCTCAGGCTCGGGCCTGAGCGCAGGCAGATACACGTGGAACTCGGAGCCGAGCCCCGGTGTCGACTCGACGCCGATGAGCCCGCCGCTCTGCGAGACGATCCCGCGCACGCTCGAGAGCCCCAGCCCGTGCCCTTTCGACCCTCTCGTCGTGAAGTACGGGTCGAAGATCTGCGTCAGCGTCTGCTCGTCGATGCCGCTGCCCGTGTCCTTCACGACCAGCTCGGCGTAGTGGCCGGGCGCGAGCCGCTCGCCGCGGAGCTTCAGCTCCGTCTCGAGGTTCCGCGTCCCAACGGCGACGTCGATCTGGCCGCCGTTCGGCATGGCGTCCCTGGCGTTGACCACGAAGTTGAGGAGGACCTGCTCGAGCTGGCTGCTGTCGGCGAAGACACGAACCCGGTCGAAGACGTGCAGCGAGAGGTCGATGTTCCTGCCGACCGCGCCGTTCAGCAGGGGTAGTAGGCCTTCGCAGACGGCGCCCAGCTCGAGCTCGGCCGGCTGCATTGACTGCTTGCCGCCAAACGCGAGCAGCTGGTGGGTGAGCTTGGACGCACGATCCGCCGCGCCGAGCACGTTCGCCATGGCGTCCCTGCAGGCATGCTCTGGGCCGAGCTCCTGGACGACCAGCTCGCTGTAGCCCGTCACGATCGTCAGGAGGTTGTTGAAGTCGTGCGCGACGCCGCTCGCCAGGAGCGCGACCGCTTCGATCTTCTGCGTTTGCCGGAGCTCTTCCTCGCGCTCCAGGCGCACAGCCGCGAGCGCGGCTTCCCGGGCGACAGCTCGCTCGGCGCGCAGAATCCGGCCGCCGAGGAGGAGCAGGGCCACCAGGCTGGCTGCGGCAATGCCGATCGAGCCGAGGTCGGCGTTGCGCGAGCTCGCTTCGGCATCGCTCGCGAACGCCTGATCATTTTCTTCGACGAGCTTCTCGACGGACTCGTAGGTCGGATCAACGACGGTCTCGTCGAGCTCCCGCGCAGCCTCGACCTTGCCCTGCTCGACGAGCCCGAACTCGCGCTGCGTCGCGGCAAGGTATGCGTCCACGCCACGCGCGAGCCCAACGGGATTCCGGGGCAGGCTGTCGAGCAGGAGAGCGACCGACTGCCGGATCGTCTCGTCGAGCCCGGTCACCTCGCCGCGCAGCTCCGCGGAGAGGCGGCCGTCGGCGATCCCGTGCCATTCGAGAGCGCTGTGCGCGTGCAGGAGGGAGTGGAGCCGCTGGGTCTCGAACCGGCGCGATTGAGCCGCTTCCTGCTGGCCCCGCAGCACCAGGATCCCGGCCGTTGCCAGCGTGAGCACGATCACGACCGCTCCGATCTGCCCGAGCAGTCGGAGCCAGGCCGACCGGTAAACGCGGGTATAGCGGGACGTCACTACCCGGTGCTCGGCCGCGAGGCTCAGTAATGAAGCACCAGGTCGAATAGCGCTCCACCCTGCCGATGGTTCCTTGCGCCGATGCGAACCTGGCTTACCAGGTGGGTGCCGTGCCGGACGTCGACGGGTGAGGTCTAGACCGGACCCAGGCTCCCTTGACGTGACTATTGGTTCACGTTAAGACGCAAGGCCACGAACAGGGTCGAGCGAGGAAGAGTCTAGCGGCCGGTCGTCGCCGGGGCCGCGAAGCGGCCCCTTCAGGGTCCCGCGACCCGAGTCCGCTCCCGCGGAGTCCGCTCATGCGAGGGCTACTTCCGGGTTGCAAAGCGCCAGGTGATCTGCTGCGTCCCCTCGATCCCGAGCCGCTCGGCGAGCGCCTCCGTGAGCTCGAACTGCCGTCCTGTCTTCTTCAGCCTCGAGTCGATCACCTCGGTCAGCACCTCGATGCCGCCGTAGGCGATGAAGATCTTCGCGCCGCACGGGAGCACCGGGTGGCTGACGCCGAGCGAGCGGCTCGTCAGGATGCCGCGGCACGTCGTGCGCTCCGCGTCCCGGGGCGCGCCCCGGGAGCCGGCCAGGGCGGTGTACGAGCCCGTTCCCGCGACGGTCACGGGCCGGACGTCGATCGCATCGCCGTTGTCGCCGTTCCCATTGCCGGTGAGGGCGAGCGCCGCAACCGCGGCGACGAGGGCGATCCCGGCCAGCGCGATCGTGCGCTGGAGCAGGCCCACGCTCACCGGACGGCGCCGGAGACGAGCTCGCCGAACGATTCCCGGACGAGGGAGTCGAACTCCACTGGCAGGACGCCGTCGGGAGACGCGAACTCGCGCAGGTGGACGAGCAGAAAGCCGAGCTCCTCCTCGCGCACCGGGTCGTCTCCGACTCGCTCCCGCACGAGCCGCTCGAGCTCCCAGAGATTCCACTCCCGCGGCTGGACGGGCAACGGCAGGGTCGCAATCGCCGGCTCGCGCATGGGGACGGGCTCGCGCTCGAACGCCGGCTCAGGGTCGCGAGCCAGTGGGACAGGCTCGACCGGCGCAGCGACTACCACGAGCTGCGGTGGCGGAGCGACGGGCTCCGGCTCCGGCTCGGGTTCGGGCTCCGGCTCGGGCTCCGGCTCGGGCTCTTCCACGGCGACAGGCTGCGGCTCGGGAGGCTGCGGCTCCGCAGTGGGCAGAGCTTCGGGTTCCGGTTCGGGCTCCGGCTCCGGCTCCGGCTCCGGTTCCGGCTCCGGTTCCGGCTCCGGCTTCGGCTCGGGCTGGGGCTCCACCTCGGGCTCGGGTTCCGGCTCGAAGGCGAGCACGGGGTGGACGACCACCTCGGGCGGCGGTTCCGGCTCGCGGCGGCGCCAGGCAATCCACTCGGCCGCGACGGTCGTCAGATAGGCGGCGGCCATCACGGCGACGATCGCCGGCGTGCTCAGTTCCAGCAGCCCCGAGACAAGCGCAGCCGCGAGCAGGAAAGCGGCAAGGAGCGCGAAGCGCGGCCAAGGTCGACCGAGCATGCGCGCGTCTACCGCTCGGGCTCGGACTCGTCGTCCTCGGCCGG
>JAWVCV010000056.1:0-11310 GCA_033858115.1 Gaiellaceae bacterium | reverse complement strand
CGCGCATTCGATCTCGGGATCCTCCACTTCGACCTCGCGAACAACTACGGTCCGCCCTTCGGCTCGGCCGAGGAGAACTTCGGGCGCATACTCCGGGACGATCTCCGCCCCTACCGCGACGAGCTCGTGATCTCGACCAAGGCCGGCTACGACATGTGGCCCGGGCCCTACGGCGAGTGGGGCTCGCGCAAGTACCTGCTCGCGAGCCTCGACCAGAGCCTCGGCCGCATGGGACTCGACTACGTCGACATGTTCTACTCGCACCGGTTCGATCCCGAGACGCCGCTCGAAGAGACAATGGGCGCGCTCGACGCGGCGGTGCGGCAGGGAAAGGCGCTCTACGCCGGGATCTCGTCGTACTCCCCCGGGAAGACGCGGGAGGCAGCCGCGATCATGCGCAGCCTCGGCACCCCGATCGTGATCCACCAGCCGTCGTACTCGATGCTGAACCGCTGGATCGAGCCGGAGCTGCTGGACGTGCTCGAGGCCGAGGGGATCGGCTGCATCGGCTTCTCGCCGCTAGCGCAGGGCGTCCTCACGGACCGCTATCTCGAAGGAGTCCCCGAGGGCTCGCGTGCGAGCGAGAACACCTCGCTCTCACCGGACCAGCTGAACGAGCAGACGCTCGGGAAGGTGCGAGCGCTGAACGAGATCGCGGCCCGGCGCAGTCAGACGCTGGCTCAGATGGCGCTCGCGTGGACGCTGCGCGACCCGCGCATGACCTCGACGCTCGTCGGCGCCTCCAGCGTCCAGCAGCTGGAGTCCAACGTCGCCGCGCTCGAGAACCTCGACTTCACGCCGGAGGAGCTCGCCGAGATCGACCAGTACGCCACGGAGAGCGACATCAACCTCTGGGCCCGGTCGAGCGCGAACTAGCGGCGCCCCTCGTCGCGGGCGCTACTGACCCCGGGGGCCGTCGTCGCCGTTCTCCGCGTCCCGCTCCCGGAGGAAGCGAGTGAGCTCCGCGGCCAGCGAGTCGCCCGACGGCAGGTCCTCGTGCTCCTCGAGGTCGAGCTCGTCCGTGCGCCGTTCGAGCTCGGCGACGTATGCAGCCGTCTCCTCGTCCGACGAGACGGCCTCGGTGACCTGCTCCGCGTAGGACTCTTCGGCCTCGGCGAGCTCGGTCGTGTCGATGGGGACGTCCAGCAGCTGGCCAAGCCGGTCGCAGAGCGCGCGGGCAGCGCGGGGGCTCGGCGCGAGCGAGACGTAGTGGGGCACCGCGGCCCAGAGGCTCGCCGCGGGAACGCCGTCGGCCCGGCAGGCGTCCTGGAGCACGCCGACGATGCCGGTCGGCCCCTCGTAGCGCGAGTGCTGCAGCCCGAGGCTCTCGACGAGCTCGGGATCGCTCGCCGCCCCCGTGACTGGCGCGGCGCGCGTGTGCGGGACGTCGGCGAGGAGGGAGCCGAGCGTGACCACGAGATCGACGCCGAGGTCGCGCGAGAGGTCGATCACGAGCTTCGAGAACGTCTTCCAGCGGAGGCTCGGCTCGACGCCGAGCAGCAGCACCGCGTCGCGCTCGGAGTTCGGGATCCGCGCGTGGTAGAAGGCGTTCTCCGGCCACTCGATCCGCCGGGTCAAGCCTTCGTCGAGCGAGACGTGCGGACGGTTCGCCTGGAAGTCGACGAAACCCTCGGGGTCGATCTCCGCAAACCGCTCGGCCTCCCAGACCCGCGCCAGGTATCCGGCGGCGAGCGTGGCGCCCTGGCCGCCGTCGTTCCAACCTCGGAAGGCGGCGATCAGCACCGGCCGCTCGAGCGCGGGCTTGCCGAGCATCCGCAGCTCGCTCATGCGGTCAGTTTACGCGGGGTTCGCCAGAGAGCGGTCACCAGCGCGACCGTCCCCGCCCACACGGCGGCGGCGAGGGCGACGTGGATCAGGACGAGCCACCAGGGCAGCTGGTTTCGCCACTGAAGCTCGCCGACGGCCATCTGGACGAGCAGGAGGCCGAGCAGCACGACGGCGCCCGGGGCCAGCACCCCGGCGCGGACGCGGTTGCGCAGGATCCAGACGAGCAGAAGCAGAAACGAGATCCCGAACGCCGCGGTGGCGCGGACATGGACGTAGACGGCGTCGAGCAGGTTCCAGAAACGCTCGATCTCGGCGCTGTCCCCCGGGTGCGGGCCGGACGCCGTCGAGAGCGTGCCGGTGAAGACGAGCGTTCCGCACGCACCCACGAGCACCAGCCCGAGGAGACGAAGCCATCGTGGCGCCGGCGACTCGACGCGGCCGAGCACGTTGCCCCAGGCCTCGATCGCGACGACCGTTGCGGTCGCGAGCACGACGAGCGCGAGCAGGAAGTGCGTCGCGACCATCAACGGGTGCAGGTCGAGGCGGATCGTCAGCAGCCCGAGCGGCGCCTGCGCGATCGTGCCGAGGAACGTGAAGCCGGCGAGCCACCTGACCCAGCGGCCGAGCCCCGGCGTGCGGTAAGCGAACACCCACGCGGCGAGCGACAGGGCGATCGGAAAGAGCGCCATCACGCGGTTCCCGAACTCGATCGACGAGTGCTCGCCGAACGCGGGGAAGAAGGCGCCCTCCTGGCACCCGGGCCACGACTCACACGCGAGTCCGGAGCCCGTCAGCCGCACCGCCGCCCCCGTCAGCACGATCAGGTAGAGCGAGAACGCGGACGCCGTCGCGAGCTGCGCGAACCGCCTGGGCGTCAGCGGGCCCAGCCTAGGCAAGGGCGACGCCGGCTCCCTCGGCGACGCGGCCGATGCGCGCGAGGAAGAGGTCGCGCTCTCTGAACGCGGCCGACAGGACCGCGCCCTTGTCCGTGGGCAACGCGATCAGGAGACCGCCGGAGGTCTGCGGGTCGTAGGCGACCGCGAGCAGATCGTCGGCCACGCCCTCAGCCTCTACGTGCCCCCCCGCGAAGTCGCGGTTGCGTCGATCGCCGCCGGTGCGCACACCTGCCGCCGCCTGCTCGAGCGCGCCGGGAAGAAGGGGGAGCGCCGCAGCCTCGAGCTCGATCCGGACGCCGCTGCGCTCGGCCATCTCGTGCGCGTGGCCGAGCAGCCCGAAGCCGGTGACGTCGGTGACCGCGTGCGGGAGGAAGGGCCGCAACGCGTTCGCCGCCTCGAGGCTCAGCGCCGTCATCGAGGCGTTTGCGGCGGCGAGGCCCTCCTCGTGCCGCCGCCCCTCGCGCGCGGCGTGAAGCAGGAGCCCGGTCCCCAGCGACTTGGTCAGAAACAGCGCGTCGCCTGGGCGAGCGCCGCTCTTGGGCCAGAACCCCTCCGGATGCACCGTGCCCACGACCGCGAGCCCGTACTTGGGCTCGTCGTCGCGCAGCGTATGCCCGCCCGCGAGGATGCCGCCCGCGGCGCGCACCTGCTCGGCGGCGGCCGCGAAGATCGCGGCCAGCGTCTCGTTCGGCAGGCTCTCGGGGAACGCGGCGATCGAGAGCGCGAGCAGCGGCACACCGCCCATCGCGAAGACGTCGTTGAGGGCGTTCGTGGCCGCGATCGTGCCGAACAGCGCCGGGTCGTCGACGAGCGGCGGGAAGAAGTCGAGCGTGAAGACGAGCGCCCGCTCGTCGTCGAGCTTGTAGACGACGGCGTCGTCCGCGGGCGAAAGGCCAACGAGCAGGTTCTCGGCTTCCGCAGGGACGAAGCCGCGCAGCAGCTCCTCGAGCCGGGCGGCCGAGTACTTGGCCGCGCATCCTCCGCTCGTCGCGAGCGACGTGAGGCTGACAGGCATGCCTTCAAGATATGCACTCGCGTCGTTCCTGGCGTGCCGCGAGGCGAAAAGCGGCCCGGAGCGACGCGACGGCGGCCGGGGAGCCGCCGTCGCACTCAGGGAGAGGAGGAGCCTGGGGACTTGGGGCCCCCGGTTCGCGTTCCTGTCAACGCGTCTTTTCACGGATCTGAGATAGTCGAAACAACGTGCCATCAGCCCTCGTCACAGGCGGTTCCTCGGGCATCGGCCTCGCTATCGCGAGGATGTTGCACGACGAGGGCTATGCGGTCACGCTCGCCTCTCGAACCGCGGAGAAGGTCGAAGCCGCCGCCCGGGAGCTCGGCGCGCAGTCGATTGCGGCCGACGTCTCGAAGCCTGAAGACTGCGCTCGCGTCGTCGAGGAGCACGTCGCGCGCGAAGGCGGCCTGGACGTGCTCGTGAACTCCGCCGGGATCGGGATCGCAGGACGGGTGGAGGACGCACAGCTGAAGCACATCGACCGGCAGCTTTCGATCAACCTACGCGGGCTCGTGCTCGTGACCCAGGCCGCGATCCCCCACCTCCGCCAGTCGAAGGGCTGGATCGTGAACCTCGCCTCGATTGCGGGCACGCAACCGGTGCCGATCCTGCCGATCTACGCCGCCTCGAAGGCGGCCGTGATCTCGCTCACGCACACCCTGAACCACGACCTCGACAGCGATGGCGTGCGCGCGGTCGCGATCTGCCCCGGTTTCGTGGATACGCCGATGGCGGAGTTCGCCGGCCTGCCCAGTGACGAGATGATCCAGCCCGAGGACTGCGCCGAAGTCGTCCGCATGTGCCTGCGGCTCAGCCCACGCGCTCGCGTCCCGCAGGTTGTGATCGAGCGCGTCGGCGGGGGAGGCGTCGGCTAGACGCTAGAGATCGCCTGGCGTGCGCAGGATCCGCCAGAGCTCGAAGAGCCCGAGTGCAACAGAGAGGACGAACCCGACCACCGCGATCGCGTCGTTCACGCGGGCCATCAGCGCCGAAGCGACGAGCAGGGCCGCGATGATCATTGCGGCGCCGAGCCGATTCGCCACCGAGCGCGCCACGTGCTCCAGCTCCTGCAGCCCCGTCGGCTGGATCCCGAGCTTGAGCGTGCCCGTCTCGAGCCGCGACGCGATCTGGTCGACCCGCCGAGGCAGCCGGACGAGCGGCTCGAGCTGCGTGTAGGCGAGCGACAGCAGGTTCGCCGGCTCCAGCCGCCGCTCGGTCTCCTGGAGCATCATCTCGACGCCGTCCTCCTCCAGCAGGTCGATCGGGTCGAGCTCCGGGTCGAGCGCTCGCGCCACCGAGTCGGCCTGCGAGAGCGTCTTCCCGACGAGCGCGAAGCCGGTCGGGAGGGCGATCCCGTGCTTCAGCGCCATCCGCTGCAGGTCTGCGAGCGCCTCGCCGGTGCGGATTCCGGACAGCGGCCGCCACTGGTAGCGCGGAAGCTTGCGCCTCAGCTCGTGGACGAAGCCCGCCTCGTCGGTGGCAAGCGTGCGCAGCGACAGGCTCAGGATCAGGTCGGCCACGTCGTCCGCGCGGTTCTGGGCGAGCGCGACGAGCAGGAGCCCGAGCGTCCGCCGCGTGTCGTCGTCCAGCCGCCCGAGCAGCCCGAAGTCGATCAGTGCGAGCCGCCCGTCCGTGGTGAGGAGGATGTTCCCGCGGTGGGGGTCCGCGTGGTAGATGCCGTGAGCCGTGATCTGCTGGACGTAGGCGCGGAAGAGCTCCCGCGCGAGCTCCTGTGCCAGCTCCTCGTCGAGCCCGTGCTCCTCGGTCACCTTGTCGCCGTCGATCCGCTCCTGCAGGAGCACCCGCTCGGTGACGTAGGGACGGATCACCTCCGGCACGAGGAGGCGCTCGTGGTCGGCCACGAGCTTCGCGATCAGCTCGGCGCCATGCGCCTCTTCGCGAAAGTCGAGCTCGGAGGCCAGATGCGCCTCGAGCTCCTCGGCGAGAGCGCCGAGCTGGAGCAACCGGGCGGTCTCGGAACGACCCTCTGCGAACGACGTCAGCGACCGGAGCAGCTCGAGGTCGAGCGCGACCTCCTCCTCGATCCCGGGCCGGCGCACCTTGACGACGACCTCACGTCCCGTGCGCAGCAGTGCGCCGTGAATTTGCGCGATCGACGCGCAGGCGAGCGGCTCCTCGTCGAACCGCGCGAACACGTCCAGGCCGATGTCCTCGTCGACGATCCGACGCGCCTCCGCGCCCGAGAAGGGCGGCACGTCGTCCACGAGCTCCGCCAGCTCCTCGATGTAGACGTCCGGCAGGAGATCAGGGCGCGACGAGAGCAGCTGACCGAGCTTGACGAACGTCGTCCCGAGCTCCTCGAGCGCCAGGCGAAACGCCCGGGCGCCTTCACGGCTCGCCGGCTTGTCCCCCACCACGCCGATCTCGGCCAGGACGCGCAGGAGCTTCGCGCGCCTCGCGACCCGTCCGACCTCGAGCGCGCGTCGCGCGCGGCTGGTGCGCATGCCCATCGACTCGCCTTGCCCGACCGGACAACGATGGAAACGCCGTTACCGGAGCAGTGACCGCTTAACGGCAGCTTCGAGCTCGCGCACGGAGACAGGGCCCTCGAAGCGGTCGCGAATCTTGCCGTCGGCGCCCACGAGGAAGACCCAAGGCTCGGACGGGAGCTTCCACTCGTTCTTCACCCAGCGATTTTCGCCCTTCGTCGGATCGTTGTCCTCGTAGATCTCGACGTGGATGAAGCGGATCGCGCTGCCGGCCAGCCTGCGCCGGACCGTGCTGACGACGTCGACGACGGGTCCGCACGTCCTGCTCGTGCAGTACGCGGGCGTTGCAAAGACGACGACGAACGGAGCATGGTCACGGAGGGAGCCGGCGATCGAGTCGCGGTAGAGCTCACGGTCGGGGACGCGTGAGGTCGTCACCTGCTTCAGCGCCGACGTGCCGAGCGTGGGCGTCTCCGAGGGCGGCGCCGGGTCGCCGATGTCAGGCGCCGTGGTCTTCGCCTTGACGACGACGTTCCCGAGCGCCTGGATCTTCTTGCCGCCGACGGGCTCGGCGAGCAGCCAGTAGGTGCCCGGCTTCTGCAGCTGCAGCCGGGCGACGAAGACGGACTGCACCTCAGCGGGATCGCTTCCCTCGACTCCGATTCGCTCGGAGCGGGCGGTCGTCTGGGCGAACGGTCGCGCCTTGAGCGCCCGTGCGAGCCAGATCCGTGCGGTCGGCCGCGTGACCACGCGTCCTTGCCCGTCGACGACCAGGAAGGTCAGCCGGACCGGACCGGGGCCGAAGTCGGCGCCGCCGGGGATGATCGCGACGTCCTCACCCGGGGCCCGCCAGAGGGCCTCGAGCGTCCCTGCGTCCGGCTCCTCCTTCGCTGAGGAGGAGCCGCCGCAGCCTGCCGCAATCAAGCAGGCGGCTAGACAGAAGGCCGCGGCGCAGCGCACCCGGCGAGTCTAGCCACGTCGGAACGCCTAGCTGCCGTCGGACCAGCTGAAACCGCGAACAGCAAGCGCGCCGCCCCACGAGGCGAAGAGGACCGACGCCGACAGGGCGAAGAACAACAGGCGAGTCTTCATGTGTGCCTCCTCCTTTCTTGGCTAGAACCGCATGTCCTGAAGCGCTTCGGCGGCGTTCCGGTAGAGCCGGGCCGCCTCCGCTTCGTCGCCGCGCCTTGCGGCGAGGTCTCCTAGAGCCACCCACGCTCCGGCGCGGTGGCTGATCGACGAGAGCTGCTCGAAGGTCGCGTCGGCGGCACGGAAGGACTCTTCCGCCTCGTCGAAGCGATCCCGTTCGAGCAGCGAGCGACCGAGCACGACCTGTGCCTGGCCGATCTCGTCCAGAAAGTCCACACGGCCCTCGAGCAGCCGCAGCGCCTCACGCGCGTGCCCCTCGGCCGTCTCCCACTCGCCGAGCCGGAGGTGCACCGTCGCCAGGCCGTTGACCGCCTGGCCGGCATCCGCCTGTGAATTGGCCTCGACGGCCACCGCGAAGGAGGCCTTCAGCTGCTCGATCGCCTCCTGCGGCTTCCCGAGCAGCAGGCTGAGCCCGCCGAGGTTGTTCAGCAACCGGCCGACGGTGCGCTCGTCGTCGAGCTCCTGGAAGAGGTTCTTCGCGCGCTCCGCGTAGTTCCGCGAGAGCACCCAGTGGCCTGTCCGCTCGGCCACGAGCGACGCCTGGAAGAAGGCGTCGGCCATCTTGCGCCGGTCGTTGACACCCTGGGCCAGCTCGAGCGCGTGCTCGACGTCCTCGCGGGCGGCCTCGAAGTCACGCTGGCGGCGGTGGCAGCGCGAGCGCCAGTGGTAGATGTCGGAGCGAAGCCCGTCGCAGGGCATCTCCGAACGCTCGGCGAGTGCGAGCGCCTCGTCGAGCAGGGCGACGGCGGTCGAGATGCTCGAAAGCTTGTAGCGGGCGACGCCGAGAGAGAAGACGATGTCGGCGCGGTCGACGTCCGAGAAGACAGCGCCTTCCGCCAGCGCACGTGCCCCGTTGAGCAGGTCGATCGCCGTCCGGACGTCGCCCTCCTGCATGCGCGCCCAGGCCTCGCCCGAGCGTGTGCGCACGTCGAGCTCGACCGAGTTCGTGGCGGAGACGGCCGCGCGCACATCCTCGTAGGCGGCGACGGCCTCCTTGTACTGGTACGACTTCGACAGCGCCTCGGCCCGCGACAGCAGGGTCTCGACCCGGCCACGCTCGTCCGTGGAGACGCCGCTCGAGAGAAACGAGGAGTCGACGTTCAGCCGCTCGGCGAGCCACGCGACGGTCTCGACGGTGGGACGGGTCTTGCCGCGCTCGATCTGGCTGACGTACTCCTTCGAGAAGCGGTCGCCGGCGAGCTCCGTCTGCGTCAGCCCTGCGGCGACGCGAAGGAGACGAAGGCGATCGCCGAGCCGTGCTCCGGGAGCGGCGGCGGTGCGATGGGCGGCAGTGGTCTCGGTCATGGCAGCGGCAACCTCGGTTGACTGAGTGAAGCGGCAGGTGGAGTGGCGCGCATACCCCTTTGCAGGGATCTTTGGGCAGGTCCATGGCCGCCAGGGCGTGGTGAAGCGAATCTACCACGGAATCACTTGACCGAGCTACTTGACTTTTCCGGACACGGCTTTTACAGTGGGGCCAACTTGCACCGGCCGGACGCCAGGCTCGAGTGCAAGGGCGCGCCACCCAAGAAGGCGATCGCCGCAACCGGAGGGCCGTGACTGGGCCGCAGAGTCATGTCTCACCGGAGTGTCGCCCTAGTGGCAGCTTGTCTCACCGAATCGCCCCCGGAGCCGCAGCCGGGGGCGATTTCCTTTCCGTCGCATGCTTTGGCATCCCAGGGGGATGCCAAAGCGCGCAGACCCCTGAAGGGTCGGCCCGCCTCCCAAAATCCCCTCTCGCGGAACGCGATCGGATGAGAGATCGGCTTTAGCCGCTGCCGGTGAGCCAGCGGCGGCGTTGGGCGGCCATGGCCTCGAAGTCGTCCGGGCCCAGCAGGCCGCCGAGGCGATCGGCGAAGGTGAGCAGCAGCGCGGCGCCGACGAAGATCCAGGCCTCCGCCTCGGGGTCCCGGTCTGCCGGCACCCCGCCCGCCGCCTGGGCGCGCCGGAGCGCGCCGGCAACGTAGTCGTGCACCTCGCGCAGCTGCAGGCGGAGGAAGCCCTGGATCTCGGCATCCTCCCCGGCCTCGGTGAGCGCCTGCATCCAGAGCGTCACCGGCCGGACGCCGCCGGAGGCGTGAAAGACCCTGCTGGCCGCACCGATCGCGGCTACAGCCTCCCGGTCGCCGAGCTCGGCGATCTTCTCGTCGAACGCTTCCCGCATCGAGGCCCAGGCGGCGTCGAGGCAGGCCAGGTAGAGCTCGCGCTTCGAGGCGAAGTGGCGGTACAGGATCGGCTCCGAGACGCCCGCCTCGCGGGCGATGTCGGCCGTGGTCGCGCCGCTGTAGCTCCCACCCGCGAAGACTCCGAGCGCCGCGTCGAGGATCGCCTGCCTGCGCTCGGCTGCCGGCAGGCGCGTCTGACCGGCCGGCCTCAAGCAGCCAGCTCCACGGGCGCGTCCTCCTGACCGGCTTCCTGCCGCACGAGCGCGAAGGCGACGATCGAGCCGGCGAACGCGATCAGCGCGGCGACGAAGAGGGCGCGCTCGAAACCGGCCATGAAGCCGTCGATACCCGGTCGTCCGCTTGCCGCGTGGGCGACGATGGCGCCCATCAGGGCGATCCCGACCGAGCCGCCGACCTGCCGCATTGCGTTCAGCACGGCCGAGCCGACGCCCGACTTGTGCACCGGCACGGCGCGCGTCGCTGCCGCCGCCGTCGGCGTCATCGTCATCGCCATCCCGAGGCCACCGGCGACGAAGCCCGGGAGGAGGTTCCAAAAGCTGGCGTGAGGACCGAGTTGCGAGAGGTAGAGCAGCTGCACGCCGAGCAGCACCATCCCCACCGTCATCAGCCAGCGCGAGCCGTACTTGTCGGATGCCTTCCCGGCGACGGGGGCGATCAGGATGATCAACACGGTCATCGGCAGGAACGCGGCGCCGGCCTGGACAGCGGAGTAGCCGAGCACGTTCTGCATGTAGAGCGAGACGAAGAAGAAGACGCCGAACATCGCGAGCGCGACGAGCAGCATGGCGATGTTGGCTCCGGCATAGGTGCCGCTCCGGAAGAGGCTCAGGTCGAGCATCGGCGAGCGCCGCCGGCGCTCGATCACGAGGAAGGCGGTCAGGGACACGACCGCGACGACGAACGAGCCGACGATCCGCGCAGATGTCCAGCCGTAGGCGTTCGCCTCGATCAGCCCGTACGTGAGGGCGAACAGCCCCAGCGCAGACGTGCCGAGCCCAGGCAGGTCGAGGCTCTCGTGGGTGTCGTCCTTGGATTCGGTGATCAGGAGGTAGCTGGCGGTGATCGCGACGGCGCCCACGGGCACGTTGATGAAGAAGATCCAGTGCCAGCTCAGGTGCTGCGTGAGCAGGCCGCCGACGAGTGGGCCGATCGCGAGCGCGAGCGCCGAGACGCCGGCCCAGATCCCGATCGCCATCCCGCGCTCTCTCGGAGCGAAGGTCGCGGCGATGATCGAAAGCGTGGCCGGGTTCATCAGCGCCGCGCCGATGCCCTGAACGACACGCGCCGCGATCAGCATCTCGCCCGAGTCGGCCAGCCCGCACCAGAGCGACGACCCGGTGAAGACGAGGATCCCGGCGACGAAGACGAGCCGGCGCCCGTAGGCGTCCGCGAGCTTGCCTCCGATCAGCATCATCGCCGCGAACGTGAGCGCATAGCCGGTGACGATCCACTGCAGCTGGGAGAGGTCGGCCCCGAGATCGTCCTGGATCGACGGCAACGCCACGTTCACCACCGTGTTGTCGAGCATGATCATGAAGAGCCCGAACGAGACCGCGGCGAGCGTCCACCACTTGCGCCGCTGCTCTGAAAAGATTGCGAGAGCCATGAGAATCCCTTCAACTGACGTTAGCGAACACTAAGTTAGTGGGTGCTAACAGCAAAGTCAAGTTTGCCTGGAGCCCCAGCGCCGAGCAGCTCGAGGCGGCGAACGTCACCCGCCTGGCGCATACCCTCGGCTGCGACGGTTACGCCTCCCTCCACCGCGTCTCGGTCGAGGAGCCGGAGCGGTTCTGGCGGGCGGTCGCCGGCGACCTCGACCTCGAGCTGGC
>JAWVCV010000055.1:0-5830 GCA_033858115.1 Gaiellaceae bacterium | reverse complement strand
GGGCTGCCGCTCGCCAACGTCTTCTCGCTGGGCGACATTCTGATCGGCTTCGGCATGATCGCCTTCATCGTCGTCGTCGCCACGGGCGGCAGTGCCGAGCCCGCGCTCCGCTTCAGCCGCCTGGTGGAGCCGTTCCGGACGGTGGCCTACCGCCGCCTGGCGATGGGCAAGCTGGTCTCGCACCTCGGTGACTGGCTGACCCTCGCCGCTCTGATCGGCTGGATCTACGAGCGGACCGGCTCGACCGGCAACGTCGCGATGCTTCTCCTCGCGCGGCTCGGGCCGCCGATTCTCGGCGCCGGGATCGCCGCGGTCATCGTCGATCGCTTCTCCAGGCGCGCGCTGATCCTCTCCGTCGAGCTGCTGCGCGGCATCGCCGTCGCGGTCGCGCTCGTCGGGGTCATCACCGGCTCGGTGCCTCTCGTCGTGATCGTGCTCGGCGTCTCGGGTGCGCTGGCGGCGATCTCTGCGGCGACCGTGCCCGCACTCGTTCCGAGCCTCCTGCCGGCGCAGGAGCTCGGGCCGGCAAACGCGGGGCTCGGGATCGCTCGCGACGGGGCCATGGCGCTCGGCGCGCTCGGCGCGGGCGTCGCGCTCTCCTGGTTTGGCGCGGCGGAAGCGCTCGCCGTCGACCTGTGCTCGTTCGCGCTCGCGTTCTTCCTCTTTCTGGGAGTTCGTGTCGACCGCGCGTCGCCGCGCCGTCAGCGCTCTCCCGGATCCCCCGGCGGCTTCCGTTACCTGATGCGCCGCCGCCGGCTGTTGCTGCTCGTGCTGTCGTTCGCGGCGGCCACGCTTGCCACAGGCCTCGCCAACGCCACCTTCCCGAGCTTCTTCGACGTCGAGCTCGGCCTCGGGAGCGGCGGCTATGGCTTCGCGTTCGCGGCACTCGCCGCCGGCCTGACGCTCGGCCAGGCGCTCGTCGGACTCGCCAGGGCCGGTGAGGCGTCCGGGCGCTGGATCGGCGCCGGCCTGCTCGTCATGGCGGGCTTTTTCGTGCTGCTCTCGCTCGGCACCCACCTCCCGACCGCGTTGCTCGTGATCGCGGCGATCGGCTTCGTCGACGGGACCACGGACGTCCTCTTCGAGACCTTCGTCCAGCAGGAGGCCGATCCGCGCTACTACGGCGCCGTCTTCGGCCTCTCCTCCGCGTTCATGACCACGACGATGATCGGAGCGATCGCCGCCGCGCCGCTACTCAGCGAGGTGATGCACCCGAGCGGCGTCATCCTCGGCGCAAGCGTCTTCCTGCTCGTTGCGGGTGTCGTCGCGCTCGTCGGGATGAGCCGCTCCTCGTCACAGCCGCACGTCGACGAATCGAGTGCGGAGAGCGTGCCGCTCGCGACGCTGGTACGGCCGGGCGACGATCTCTCGGTGATCACCTGGGGCGATCTCCTTCCCGCGGCCGAGGCGGCCGCGACGGCGCTCGAGACCGAGGTGTCGGTCGAGATCGTCACGGTCCCGCTGGACGGCGACTGGAGTCGAGCCGCCGTTCTGCGCAGTGTCGCGAAGACGTCGAAGGTGGTCGTCCTCCACTACGACGGCCCTGACCAGCACTTTGCCGCAGAGGTGGCTGCGCTGATCGCGGAGCAAGGCTTCGAAGACCTGGATGCGCCCGTGCGCCGAGTCTCCGTTGCGCACGACGACGTCCTCGCGAGCCTCCGCTCGGTCGCCGAGTACTAGACCGCCGCGGGCGCGAGCAGTCCGAGGCGGGACAGGCAGTCGCGCACCTGGTCGCGTTCCTCCTCGGTCGCCTCGACGAGCGGTAGCCGGTGCCCGCCCACCTCGTGGCCGAGCAGGTTCAGCGCCGCTTTGATCGCGATCGGGTTCGGGGCGACGCGCAGCAGCTCGATCGACGGCGTCAGCTCGCGATTGAGTGCACGGGCGGCCTCGGTCTCACCGCTCTTCCAGAGCCGGACGAGCTCCTTCACCTGCAGCCCCACGACATGCGTGTGCACGCAGACTCCGCCGACTCCGCCCAGTTCCAGGAACGGCAGGATCAGGTCGTCGTCGCCGGCGTACAGCTCGAGCCCGAGCTCGACGATGCGGCGAGCCTGTTCGAGGTCGTCGTTGGCCTGCTTCACCGCGCGCACGTTCTCGATCTGCGCTAGCTCGGCCATCGTCTCGGGCTCGATGTTGACCACAACGCGACCCGGGATGTTGTAGACGACGATCGGCTTGTCGGTCGCTGCGGCGATCGCCTCGAAGTGAGCGACGACACCGCGCTGCGGCGGCTTGCTGTAGTACGGCGTCACGATCAGGACCGCGTCGACGCCGAGCTCGCTTGCCCTCTTGGTCAGCTCGATCGAGTGCTCGGTCGAGTAGGTCCCGGTGCCGGCGACCACGGTGGCGCGGTCGCCGACCTCGTCGAGCGCCGCGGAGAAGAGCTCCATCCGCTCGTCGTCGGAGAGGGTCGGGCTCTCGCCTGTCGTCCCGGTGACGACCACCCCGTCCGAGCCGTTTTCGACCAGATGGCGCGCGAGGGAGCGGAAAGCGTCCAGGTCGACCGAGCCGTCCCGCCTGAACGGCGTCACCATCGCGGTCAGCACCTCGCCCAGCACCTGGAAGATGATACTCCCGCGACGGCCGCCTTCCTGCCCGTCGCCGCCAACCTCGGTCAGAGGAGCGCCTCGAGGCCCACCGTCAGCCCCGGCGGCAGTCCCTGGAGACGCTCGAGGGCCAGCAAGACGCCCGGGACGAAGGCCTCCCGCGACGTCGTGTCGTGGCGGATCGTCAACGTCTGCCCCGGCCCGCCGAAGATCACCTCCTGGTGCGCAACGAGGCCCGGGAGCCGCACCGAGTGGATCGGCGTACCCGCTGGAAGCAGCGCTGCGGTCGCCTTCGCCGTGCCGGACGGCGCGTCCAGCTTCGTCTCGTGGTGGAGCTCGATGATCTCCGCCTGCGGCAGCACCTTCGCGGCCTCGGCCGCGAAGCGCATCATCAGGATGGCGCCGAGGGCGAAGTTCGGCGCGAAGAAGACCGGCAGCTCGAACTCGCGGGCGAGCGCGCCGACCCGCGCCTCGTCGAAGCCCGACGTGCCGACGACGACGGGCACGCCCGCAGCGAGACAGTCGCGCACGTTGTCCTCGACCGCTTCCGGCCGGGTGAAGTCGACGGCGGCGTCGGCGCCGATCGCGGACTCGAGGAGCTCGTGACCCGCCTCCTCCAGCGAGGGGCCTAGAACCGTCCCGACCTTGCCCTGGCTGCCGAGGAGGAAGACCTTCACGCCGCCGCTCGTCCGACGAGCGCGGGGTTCACCCGCTGGATCGCCGCCCGGAAGCGTGCCTCGCTGGGCCCGATCCCGGCCGCGGAGAGCCGGTCGAGCCGAAAGAGATCGCCGGCGAGCTCGGCGAGATCCGCGGCCTCGACGGCGTCGATTCGCTCCACGATCTCGTCCAGCGAGAGCAGCTCTGTGTCCGTGATCAGCGACTTGCCGAGCCGGCTCATCCGATTCGACGTCGACTCCATCGAGAGCAAGATCCGGCCCTTCAGGCTCTCCTTGGCGCGCTCGAGCTCCCCCGGGCGCACGTGGCCGGCGGCGATGTCGTCGAGCTCGCGGGCGACGATCTCGAAGCACTGGACGAGGTTCTCCTCGCGTGTGCCGACGTACAGCCCCACCTGGCCCGCGTCCGAATACTGGGAGGCGAAGCTGTAGACGGAGTAGGCCATGCCGCGCTTCTCGCGGATCTCCTGGAAGAGTCGCGACGAGGCCGACCCGCCGACGATCGAGTCGAGCAGCGAGGCGGCGAAGCGTCGCTCATCCCGGCGAGAGATGCCGGGGGCGCCGAGGCAAACGTGGTACTGCTCGGTCGCCTTGCGCTGGAAGCGGAAGCCCGGGGCGGGCGCTCGAGTGAACAGCTTCCGCGCACGGCGAGGCGCCGTCTCCGTGCCCGGTAGGCGGGCGCGAAGCAACTTCAGGAGCTGCTCGTGCGTGACGTTCCCCGCCGCGGCGACGACGATGTTGTCCGCCCCGTAGGCCGTGCGGTGGTAGGCGGTGAGCGCGCGCCGGCTGACGGACGAGATCACCTCGGCGCGCCCGATCACCGGCCGCCCGAGCGGGTGGCCCCCGAAGACAGCCTCGGCGACGACGTCGTGCACGAGGTCCTGCGGGGTGTCGTCGACCATTGCGAGCTCCTCGAGCACGACCTCGCGCTCGGTCTCGATCTCGGCGAACGAGGGGTCGTAGACCATCCCGACCATGACGTCGAGCGCCCGCTCGAGGCGGTCATCCGGAACGCGCGCATAGAGCAACGTCGTCTCGCGTGAGGTGGCCGCGTTGAGCTCGCCCCCGAGCGCGTCGAAGGTCTCCGCGATCTCCTGCGCCGAGTGCGTGCTCGTGCCCTTGAAGAGCAGGTGCTCGATGAAGTGCGAGACGCCGGCGCGGGCGTCCGTCTCGTCGCGCGAGCCGGTACCGATCCAGAAGCCGAGCGACACCGAGCGCACGCTCGGGACCCGCTCGGAGATGACGCGCTCGCCGGTCGGGAGCGTGGTGAGGTCGTAGCGCTGCACGCGCCGATGCTACCGGGTGCTTCCACCGACCCTGGTTGCCCTCGCCTTGTGCCGTGCCGCACAACCCCCTACGCTCGACAAAAGCTTCGGCACGAACGAGAAGCTCCCATGCGGACCGAGGGGAGAAATTCGATGAAACTGGGATTCGGGCATCGCCGGCGGCTTTTGCTGGCCTGCACCGGCACGATCGTCGTCGCGTCGGTGGGGGTCGCCTACGCGGCGATTCCGAACAGCGGCAACGGAGTGATCAACGGCTGCTATGAGAAAAAGACGGGGATCTTGCGCGTGATCGACGCGCAGGCCGGCAAGAGCTGCTTGGGCTTCGAGACGCCGATCAGCTGGAGCCAGAAGGGCGAGCCGGGCGCAGCCGGCGCGGCGGGCGCTCCGGGGGCGGTCGGACCAGCCGGGCCGACCGGGCCTACTGGCCCGCGGGGGCTGGAAGGGCCAGAAGGGCCGAAGGGTGACAAGGGCGACGACGGCACCGACGGGGCCCAGGGCATCCAAGGCCCCCAAGGCCCCCAAGGCGAGCGTGGGGCCGCTGGCGACGACGGGGCTGACGGGACGGGTCTCGAGTCCTACGATCAGGTCGACGGCCTCCCCTGCACGCGTGACGGTGACGCAGGGACGACCGACCTGACCTACGACGACCAGGGCTTCGCGCGGGTGCAGTGCGTGGTCGAGAGCGGGCCTGCTCCGTGTGTCGACGTCACGGACAACAGCACACCCGGCACGGCCATCTCGGTGGGCTCGGTCTCCGGAGACACCGGAGGCCCAACTCTCCAGAGCACGGCTCGGCTCTGCGAGGGCAGCGACTGGTGGCGCGTCCGGGTCACGGAGGACGAAGCGACCCTCTTGCTCGCCGAAGACCTGACCGCAGGCATCGCAGTTAGCCCCACGTCCGGCGACCCGAATCTCTACCTCTACTGCGGAAATGGTCCCCACCTCGTCGGTTCGAGCGTGAGCCCGGGGTCCGCTGCGGAGATCGTCGAGGTCGGGAAGCACGACAATGGCGGCTCGGACGACAGCTTCGACGTGCTCATCGAGGTACGTGGCGTCGCGGTCCCGACCGACTACACGCTCCTCGTCACCGGTGACGTGCTGACATTCAACGACAGCTGCTGAGGATCGCGACGGTGAGGGCGGGTTTCCCCGCCCTCACCACCGATCTGTTCTTAGTCGCGGCGCGGGCCGCGGTCGCGGCCGCCCCGCCCGCGATCGCCGTCGCGGCGCGGGCGCTCTTCCTCCGGAGGCCGCGGCGGCGCCGACTTGGCCCGCTCGATCAGCTCCTCCGGCTCGACGAGCCGCCCGTCCTCGTGCTTGTGGA
>JAWVCV010000054.1:0-5020 GCA_033858115.1 Gaiellaceae bacterium | reverse complement strand
CTCACGGGCACGCTCGAACGCGGAGAGCGACTGCACCATCGGAAAGAGCTCGCGCCTGCCGGCTTGCCGGCCGGCGCGAGCCAGGTGCTCGAACGAGGCGCTGGAAAGCCGGAAGAAGCGGTCGACGCGAGGCTGGAGATCCCGTGGAGGGACGAGTGCGCGCACCGCCGCCGCCTGCGCACGCAGGACGGGCAACGCCAGCCCGATCGACTCGTAGACGGCTCCGGGCGCTGCAGGGTCGTTGGGCGGGGGGATCGCGTCCAGCCGCTTGGCGTATTCCTCGCAGATCGCGTTGGCTGCCGCGAGGTACTGCGCCCGAGTCATCGGTCCGTCGCGGGTCGACCGGTAGGCGAGGACGACGCCGGCCGCCACGGCGGACACGATCACGCCGGCCGCGATCCCCAGGATCAGCGCTCTCCGGCGCCCGCGCCGCGAAGCCCGCTGCTCAGGAGGTTCGAGCGACGCTGCCATCGGTTCCCACTATCGCCGGTTCGCAGCGTCGGCGCGAGCAAGCTGACATCCTTGGCCCAGGCCCATGGTCACGATCCCGCTCGGACCGGTCGACGCCGTCCGGATCACGATCCTGATGGACAACTTGACCGACCCTTTGCTCGCCCCGACGCAGCAGGTCGAGCGACTGACTTGGTTCGACTACTTCGGGAAGCCTCGGCTGGCCTCGATCGTCACCGCCGACGGCCTGCCTGACGCCCTGATCGGCCAGCCGGGCTTCTCGGCGCTCGTTCGCGTGACGACCGACGGCCGCGAGCGGACGATCCTCTTCGACGCAGGCGTGACGCCGACCGGCGTCGTCGAGAACATGCGCCGGCTCCAGCTCTCGCCGAAGGACATCGAGACGATCGTGCTCAGCCACGGTCACTGGGACCATGTCGCCGGGATGGAGGGGATCGCGAAGGAGGTCGGCCCGAGGAACCTCCCCGTGCTCATCCATCCCGACTTCTGGCGGCGTCGCCGCATCGCCGTCCCTGGCCGTGAGCCAGGCGAGCTGCCCGCGACCAGCCGGTGGGCACTCGAGGGCGCGGGCTTCGCGATCGTCGAGGAAGAGCAACCGTCGTTCCTACTCGACGGCTCCGTGCTCGTGACGGGCGAAGTCGATCGCACGACGCCCTTCGAGACCGGCTTCCGCGGACACGAGGCGCACGTCCACGGCAGCTGGCAGCCCGACCCGCTGATCCTCGACGACCAGGCGCTCGTGCTGCGCCTCGCCGATCGCGGCCTGGTGGTCCTCACCGGCTGTGGGCACGCCGGGATCATCAACGTCGTCAGACAGGCGCAGCGGCTCACGGGTGAGACACGCGTCGCTGCAGTCCTGGGCGGGTTTCACCTGAGCGGACCGATGTTCGAGCCGATCATCGAGCCGACGGTCGCGGCCTTCGACGATCTTCAGCCCGAGCTGTTGATGCCCGCGCATTGCACGGGCTGGAAGGCCGTGCACCGCCTCGCCGGTCGCTTCCCCGATGCGTTCGTGCAGAGCGCCGTCGGGACGACGGTCTCGCTCTAGAACTGCGGGCGTGAGTGGGGTCATATACAGGCATTTTTTGCTCTCAAGCTCCCTCTGCGCCGGACGCGTCGCCCTCCAGCGTGGCGACGTCGAAGCGACGCAACGCCAGCGAGATCCGGAATCGGACCCGCGTCGAGCTCCGCCACGCGGTCGGCTACCCCGGCGAGCAGTCGCAGTCAGGCGGTGTTCAGGTCTCCTCCGTGATCCTGCCGTGATGCCGGTTCAGCGCGGGACTCCCACAGCGCCGTCTATGGCCTCGGTAGCGCCGAGCATCGCGCGGACGATGCTCAACAAGGTGCCGGAGGTGACCGTGTACTTCTGGGTCATCAAGGTGCTGTGCACCACGGTTGGCGAGACCGCCGCGGATTTCCTCAACACGAACCTGAACCTCGGCCTGACCGGGACGACGTACGTCATCTCGGGCGTCCTGGCCGTAGCGCTGTTCTTCCAGTTCCGGCTGCGGCGCTATGTGCCGAGCGCCTACTGGCTCGCAGTTGTGCTGATCAGCGTCGTCGGCACGCTGATCACCGACAACTTGACGGACAACTTCGGCGTCTCGCTGGTGACGACCACGATCGTGTTCAGCGTCGGGTTGGCGGCGGCGTTCGCTTGGTGGTACGCCAGCGAGCGGACGTTGTCGATCCACAGCATCGTCACGACGAGGCGGGAAGCGTTCTACTGGCTCGCGGTGCTGGTCACGTTCGCCCTGGGCACTGCAGCAGGCGATCTGACGGCGGAGAGACTCAGTGTCGGCTATGGGCAATCGGCGCTGCTCTTCGGCGCCATGATCGCGGTGGTGTACGTGGCACACGTTCGGTTCGCGCTGAACGCAATCCTCGCCTTCTGGATCGCCTACATCCTGACCCGGCCGCTCGGAGCATCGATCGGTGACTATCTGAGCCAGGCTCGCGCGGACGGCGGCCTCGGCCTCGGCACGACGGTGACGAGCGTGATCTTCCTGCTCACCATCCTGGCCGTGGTCGTGTTCCTGACCGTCACGAAACGTGACCGGATCGAGACCGAACCGGCCAACGACCTGGTCGAGGCTCCGCTGGCGCGCGTGCTCGTCGTCGCCAACAAGACAGCCGCGACGCGTGCGCTCGTCGACGCCGTGCGCACACGCGCCGCCGCGGGTCCGGCCGAATTCGTGATGCTCGTCCCGAACCCCGCGCACCTGGCTTTCGACCGGAATCAACCCGCGACGGCCGATGGCGCGCAGTTGCTGGCGCACGCCCTGCCCCCGCTCGAGCAGGCAGCCGGCGCCGAGATCGAAGGACGCGTCGCAGCCAGCCCGAACGCCTTCGACGACATCGTGGCGGAGCTCGGTAGGCGCAGGTACAGCGAGATCATTCTCGAGACTCTGCCCAGCCATGTCTCGCACTGGCTGCACGTCGACCTCGCTCAGCGCATCGCCCATCTGGGCTACCCGCTGACGACGGTCACGCCGGCGGCCTAGCGAGTCCGGCGCGGCCGTTCAGGCGGCCGTCAGACGTTCGCCCGCACAGTTCGTGTCATGCGCGAACCAGGTCCGATCGTCGAGCTCGAAGGCTTGACCCATCGCTACGGCGATGTCGAAGTGCTGCACGGAATCGATCTGCAGGTGGAGCAGGGAGAGATCTTCGGCTTCCTCGGCCACAACGGCGCGGGAAAGACGACGACGACTCACGTTCTGACGACGCTGATCACGCCGACGTCCGGCTCCGCCCGCGTCGCCGGGTTGGATGTCGTCAGGGAGCGCCTAGACGTCCAGCGCACTATCGGCTACGTGCCGGAGAACGTGCGGCTGTACGACAGCCTCACTGCCGCTGAAAACCTCCGGTTCTTCGGGGAGCTCTCCGGCGTCGACGATGTGCAGGGCGCGGTGGACGAGACCCTGGGCTTCCTCGACTGCCGAGAGCTCGCCGACAGGCGCGTGGGCACGTTCTCCAAGGGCATGCGGCAGCGGATCGGGATCGCCCAGGCGATCCTGCACCGGCCGCGAGTGCTCTTCCTGGACGAACCGACGTCGGGCCTCGACCCGATGGGCGTCCGTCAGCTCCGCAACACGATCATCGAGCTGAACGCAGAGTTCGGCATCACGATCTTCATGAACACGCACCTGCTGAGCGAGGTGGCGCGGGTGTGTACGACAATCGGTGTGCTCGCCGAGGGCGAGCTGATCTACAACGATTCGGTCGCGAGCACGCTCGAGCGCTTCCCGGACGAAGCATCGCTCGAGGACATCTACGTCCGGCTCGAAGTGCGATGAGCGCGACCGTGGTGATCGCCCGTCAGCACGTGCGGTCACTGTCCCGGAGTCGCACCTTCACGCTGATCCTCGGCGTGCTGCTGCTGATGACGGCGGTCTCCGGCCTGATCGGCTGGTCGAGCCACGCGACGATCATCCGCGTCTACGACGAGACGGTGCGAACCCTCGCCGCCGCCGGCAAGTCTGCTCCCCCGAACCCGTTCGCAGCCAAGCCGCGCCTGGCCCTGCTGGACAACATGATCATCTACATCCCGCTGATCGGCGCGCTGATGGCGATCGTGATCGGCCACACGAGCGTCACGGCCGACCGACAGGCCGGCGTCACCAGAGTCATCTTCTCCCGCCCGGTCAAGCGCTCGTCGTACTTCTGGGGCAAGCTGTCCGGGAGCGCGTTCGCCGGGGCCGTGATCATGGCCGCCTGCCTGGTGCTGAGCATCGTCTCGCTGACGCTGATCAACGGCGGCCTGCCGACCGCATCGGAGCTTCTGCGGCTGACGCTCTTTTACGCGCTGTCCGGTCTCTACCTGCTGCTGTTCGTGCTGATCGGGATGGTCGCCGCCCTGCTCACGGGGAGCCAGTCGATGGCTCTCTTCGCGGCGGTCGCGGTGTGGGTGCTGGTGACCTTCGCGACCCCGCAGTTCACCTCGGGCCTGCGGCCGGTCGCCTCGCTCAACCCAGTGACGGATCCCGCCACGGTGAGCAGGTCGGCGTTCTTCAACGCCACCTCGAAGGCCAAGCCGATCGCCGTCAACGAGCAGTACAAAGAGCTCAGCACCCGGATCCTCACCGAGGGCAGCAGCCCGAGGCCGGCCAAGACGGCGGCTCAGCTCGCTCCCATCGCCCTCTTCCTCGTTCTCGTAGGTGGCTGGGCGAACCTGCTCCTGCGGCGACGCGACTTCTCCGATGAGACCGCTCGTGACTAGCAAGGCCCTGACGCTCGGGCGCCACGAATACCGATCCGCGTTTCGCAGCGGCGTTCTCCTGCTGCTGACTCTCGGCATGGTGCTCGTCGCCGCAGGCTCGATCACGATCGCCTCCTTCGACTTCCGGGCGCAGGTCGCCGACTACAACACCTACCTCCAGCAGGCCAAGGCGGCCGGTGTCACGGTGGCGGCCGGACCGCAGTTCTTCCCGCTCCAGCTGCTGCGGGGGGTCGTCGAGTACATCGAGATCATCGGCGCCGTGATCGCGATCGGGCTCGGCTACCTGAGCGTCGCTCGCGAGCGGACAGGCAACACGCTGCCGCTGATCTT
>JAWVCV010000053.1:0-6306 GCA_033858115.1 Gaiellaceae bacterium | reverse complement strand
GCTTGCCGGCAGCCGGCGAATCACGGTCGATCTGGAGCTCGACGATCTCGAGGTTCTCCTTCCGCAGCTCCAGCAGGTGCACGAAGCCGTGCTCCGGCACCTCGTGCTCGACGAGTCCGAGCACGTTCGCGGTCGCGCAGACGGTCTGGGTGATCCCGAGCAGGTCGAAGTGCTCCTGGTTGCGCGGGTCGTTCACGCGCGCGATCACCTTCGGCACCTTGTAGCCCTCGGTTGCGAGCTGGCAGATGATCAGGTTGTCTTCGTCGTCGCCGGTGACGCCCAGCACGAGCTCCGGCGGCCGTGTGATCCCGGCGCGCTCGAGTACGTGCAGCTCGGTCGCGTCCCCGAGGAGCACCTGGTGCTCGAACTCGTCTTGGAGCTGCTCGAACCGGTACGGGCGCTGCTCGATCAGCGTCACCTCGTGACCCATCGAGAGCAGCGAGCGCGCGACGTTCGAGCCGACCTTGCCGCCGCCGGCCACGATCGCGTACATCAGGCGTTCGCCTCCTCGGCCGCCGGCGCTTCTTTGCGCACAGCCTCTTCGAGCGCCGAGATGGCGGTCTGCGTGGGACAGATCGTGCGCATGCCCCTGGCCGCGTAGAACTCGGCCCGAGCCGGGTCGAGCACCCGGACGACGACGCAGGGCACGGCCCAGCGCTTCTCCACCACCTGCGCGATCACGAGGTTCGTGTTGTCGCCGTTCGTGGCGACGACGACCGCGTCGGCGTCGGGGACGCCGGCACGGCGGAGGATCTCGGCGTCCATGCCATGGCCGACCACGAACCCCCCGGCCCAGCGCGAGCCGAGGCGCGCCAGCGCCTCCTCTTGCTCGTCGACCGCCGTCACGTCCCAGCCGTCCTCGGCCAGGTCGCGCGCAACGGCGGCGCCAACTCGCCCGCAGCCGATCACGACCAGTTTCACGCCTTCAGCCTACGTCCTCGAGGACACCCTGCGGGAAGGCGACGACGAGCACCTCGCAGGGAGCCATGCGCAGGACGTAGTCGACGGTCGGCGAGAAGAAGGCCGACTGTCGCCGCCAGCGCGGCGAGGACCCGAGCACGATCAGATCCGACTCGCCCTCGACCGCCTGCTCGACGATCGCGCGGCCGATCGAGCGCGCGCGAACCGTGATCGGCTCGACGAGCACACCGTGCTCCTCGCCGAGCAGGGTGGCTTCGGCGAGCGACGCCGCCGCCTGCTCCTCCAGATCGTGCAGCGGGGCGTCGATCGCGTGCTCGAGCGGTACGAGGATGACGAAGACCGCGTCTACCGCAGCGTCGTGGTCCTTGGCGAGCGCGACGGCCGTCGCAACCATCTCCTCGCCGATCGGCCCGAGCTTCATCGGGACGAGAATGCGGTGGAACTCGGCGCCGGGCGGCAACTGGTCGACCGGCGCGATCTCGTCGAACAGGCCCAGGTGCGCGCGGCGGCGGACGACGAGGAAGACGACGAGCCCGACCGCGAGCCAGATCGGCCCGGCGTAGCGGGCTGCGGGATGCGTGACCATGGACACGATCCAGAAGGCGATTGCCAGAGGCGCGCCGAGGAGCGGCGCGAGGATCGGGGCGCGGAAGGGCCGCGGCAGGTCCGGCTCGGTCACGCGCAGCCGCAGCACCGCGAGCTGGGCGGCGGCGAAGGCGAGGAGCACGCCGAACGAGTAGAGGCTGGCCAGGAACGCGACGTCGTCCCCGATCAGCCCGGTCCCGATCACGATCCCGATCGAGATCACGGCTGCCGCGACGATCGCTTGCGGCGAGACGAGCGTGCGCCGGTTCAGCCGACCGAAGCTCCGCGGCAGCTGCCCGTGCTCGCCGAGCGAGTACGCGAGACGCGTGAAGCCGGAGATCGACGTCGTCGCCGCCGCCAGGAGAACGAAGGCGCCGGTGAGCCCGACGTAGACGAGCAGCACGTCGCCGAGCCACCCCGGAACGTGGGTCTGGAGCGCCTCCACGATCCCGGCAAGGGGCGCCTTCAGCCATTCGTCGCCGAGCGCGGTCGTGCCGTTCTCGGCGGGGAAGGCGGAGAGGCCGACGACGGCGACCGCGAAGGTCAGGAGGACGACGAGTCCGATCGCAGAGAAGAGGCTGCGAGGAAGCGTCCGGCCCGGCTCGCGCGTCTCCTCCGCCAGGTTCGCGACGGTCTCGAGCCCGGTGTAGGCGAGCATCGCCAGCGGCAGCGCGAACGCCAGGTCGTCCCAGGTCGGGGAGACGCCGAGGTCGGTCCCGTGCGTGAGCGCCTCCGGCGAGTACAGCAGGGCGAGGCCGAGGATCACCAGCAGGAGCTGCGTCGCAAGGTCGAGCCCGGCGACCACGATCCCCGCCGAATGGAGCTGTGAGCGGCGGGTGAGCCGCACTGCCGCGATCCCGAGGATGACGCAGACCGCGACGACGATGTCCCACGGCGACTCGCGCAGCTCCGCGATCCCGAGCGCCGTCCCGAGGTAGTGGGGCATGAAGATCGTCGAGAGGGCGATCACGATCAGGTAGTCGAGGAAGAGCGCCCACCCGGTCAGGAAGCCGGCGGCGTCGTTGTAGGCGCGCCTGACGAAGGTCGCAGCACCCCCCGTTTCCGCAATCGCGGCCGTTCCCTCGGCATAGGAGAGCGACACGATCAGGAAGAAGATGCCGGCGCCGAGAAGGACGAAGGGGGTGAAGCCGAGGGCGTAGGCGGCGACGATCCCGAGCGCGAAGTAGAGCGACGAGGCGATCTCGCCGTAGGCCACGGAGAACAGCGCCGGCGCGTCGAGCACCTGCTGGAAGCCGCGGAGCTTGCGGGCCACTAGCGGCCACCTCGCCTGAGCAGCGTCAGGCGGCCGACGCCGAGCGCGACGAAGAGACCGCCGAGCGCGAAGCCGAGGACGCCGCCGCCGTGCGCCGCGGTCACGGCCAGGAGCGCCACTCCGATCGCGACGAAGAGGACCGCCAGGACCGCCACCGAGGCGCGGTAGAGCCTCACACGGCCTCCTGCGTCGCGGTCACGAGGACGCGGCACGGCGCGTGCTTGAGCACGTAGTCGACCGTGCCTCCGAAGACGGTGCGCCTGCCACGCGTGAGGTCCTTCCGGGGCGCGCCGATGACGATGATCTCCGTGCCGCGGCGCTCCGCCTCGGCCACGAGCGCGGCGCCGGCGTGGCGGCTGCGAATCAGCCTCGGAATGACCGAGACGCCATAGGAGTCCCCGATCGCTCTCGCTTCGTCCAGCTCCCGGTTGGCGAGCTTCTCTGCCTCCGGCATCTCCGCTGTCAGCGGCACGTCGAGCGGGATCTCGAGCACCGTGACCGCGGCGATCTGCGCGCCGCGCTCGGCAGCAAGGCTCGCAGCGATGTCGAGTGCCTCGTCGGAGGCCGGCCCGGGCAGGACGGGCACCAGCAGGCGCCGGTACTCGAGCGCGAGCGCCGGCCCGTAGGCCGGCGGCAGCTTCACGGTCTCGGCGACCCCCGCCCCGACGACGCGACGCCGGTAGAGGACGTACAGGAGCCCTCCGCTCGCAAGCCAGCCGAGCCCGACCCAGCGCGTTGCCGGGTTCTGCACCACGATGACGAGGAAGGAGACGCCTGTCGCGATCCCCCCGAAGAGCGCGAAGAGCGGCCAGTCCACGCCGCGGAAGTGCAGGTTCGGCCTGCCCCGGTAGAGAGCCTCCTCCCCGGTCGGCCGCATCCTCATCCGGACGATCGCCGCGTGCGCGACGGTGAACGACAGCGTCGCTCCGAACGAGTACAGCGTGCCGACGAACTCGACGTTCCCCGGCAGGATCACCGCGATCGGCGCCACCCCCGCGAAGAGAACGATCGAAAGCCATGGTGTCTTGAAGCGCGGGTGCAGCCGGCGAAAGACCTCCGGGATCTGCCGGTAGGTCGCCATCGAGTAGGTGATGCGTGAGGCGCCAATCACGCCCGCGTTCGTGGCGATGAAGAGGATCGTCGCCGCGAGGATGCCGACGTAGATCTCGAGCGCGTCCAGCAGCGCCCCCTCGACGCCGAGGTTCTGGACGACGCCGAGGATCGGGTCGTTCGCGTAGCCGCCCTGCTCCGGCGGCAGCGCGAGCAACGTCGTCAGCTCGCCGTCGATCAGCTTCACCGGCAGCGCCGAGAGCGCGACCAGCGGCAGGGTGAAGTAGATCGCGAACACGGCGAGCGCGACGAGCCGGTACGCGCTCGGCACGTTCTTGACCGGATCGCGCACCTCCTCGGCGAGGTTCGACACCGTTTCGACGCCGGTGTAGGCGAGCATCGCCACCGGGATCGCGATTGCCAGATTCGACCACGTCGGCGCGACGCCCCAATGGACGTTGTCCACGAGGATCTGCGGGCTGAAGACGAGGACGAACCCGAGCGCGACCAGCAGGACCTGTGTCGCGAAGTCGATCACCGCGAGCGTGATCGAGAGCCGCGCCGCCTCCTGGATCCCGACGGTGTTCAGCACGACGAGGACGACGATCACGACGATGCCGCCGACGACGTCCCAGGGGTTCTCGCGCAGCGGGCCCCAGAAGATGGAGAGGTAGTGCGGGACGAAGAACGCCGACGTCGCAACGGTGACGACGTAGACGAGCATCTGGGCCCAGCCGGCGCCGAAGGAGACGAGCTCGTTGAAGGCGTGACGCGCGAAGCTCGCGGACCCGCCCGCCTCGGGGAAGCGGACCGTGCCCTCGGCGTAGGTCGCGGCGGTCGCGGCGAAGATCACGCCGGCGATCACGAAGACCAGGGGCGTCAAGCCGAGCGCGAAGACCGCAGTCAGGCCGAGCGCGTAGTAGATCGAGGAGCCGACGTTGCCGTAGGCCGTGGCGAAGAGCGCGGGCGTTCCGAGCACCCGCTCGAGCTCGACCTGCCGTCTGCGTCGGCTGGGCACCGGCGGAGTCTAGAGATACGGGGGGCCGGCGTCTCCGCCGGCCCCCCGTACTTCGATCGTTCCCGACCTACCTCACGGCGATCGGGAGCAGCTGTGCTTCAGGCGCCCCACTCGCGTTGTCCAGCGAGACGACCATCAGACCCTTCGGCCTTGTGATGAAGAACGACGGGATGTTGATCGTGATCGGCACGACCGTGCTGGAGTTGGGCGCCGCGACCGCGACGTAGCTCCCCTCACCGACGGTCGCGTTGTACGCGTCGAAGGTAGCGACGCCGCCGACCGCGTCCACGCCACCGTTCACGAGGTCGAAGCTCGCGGCGCTGTACCTGATCCGCGGCCGACTGGACCGGAGGCAGGGCTCACCCGTCCGGCACAGCTGCGAGGCGAGGACCGGCAGCAAGACCGTGGAGCTGTCCGTCTTTGCCGTGGCGAGGAAGAGGCCGCTCGCGCCGGGGCTGCGCGTGCTGAACACGAACGCCCCCAACCGGCCGTTGAAGCTGCCGGTGTTGACTGCCCCCGCGTCGACGCCGGCGAGGATGTAGTCATCGCTGCCGTTGCCGTCGACGTCGAGGAAGATGTCGTGCTCGTTCACCGACGGGCTCGACCAGCGGCGATGCGTGTTCACGGCGAACACGAGCAGCTGATCGCCACCGACGTCGAATGCCTGCGCACCGATCGCGCGGACGTCGGCGGAGCTGTCAGGCAGGTCGGCTGCGTCCTCGAGACCCCATGAGTAGAAGTCGGCATCTGCGGCAATCACGCCGCCCGGATTCGTCACCGTCGCGGTGGTGTTGAGCGTGCTGCCGCGGATCTGGCGGACGCTCGTGCTGCCCAGCTGCGTGTTGACCTTCGACAGCGCCCGAGGCACCAGGTAATACGGCACGCGCAGGGCGATGCCGTTGTTGCTCCCGGCGGCGGGCGTCAGCGTGATCAGGCCGACGACCTCGCGGAACGAAAGGCCGGTGGCGAGGCTGCCGCCGGCCGTCGCCGCGGGCACGGTCAGCGTCACGTTGAACGACCCAGCCGAGCCGGCGGGAACGGTGATCGAGGTGCCGGTAGGCACGAGCGTGTGGCCTCTCGAGGTCGCGCCCTGGGAAACGCTGATGTTGAACGTGGCCGGAGACGCACCGTGGTTGTCCACGTTCACCGTCTTGGAGCCGACGAAGTCCGCCCCGAGTTCGGCGAAGCCGAAGTTGACGGCCGTCTCGAAGCCTTCCCCGGCCGTGGTCCCTACGACGACGGACGTGCCGGTCGAGCCCGCAGGCTGCACCTGGCCGGTGCCGCCGCGGCTCGTCCTGTAGCCGACGAGAGCGGCCGGGTCACCCGTGTTGACGATCGCCCTCTTGATGTCGACGACGCTCCACCCCGGGTGGGCCTGACGCGTCAGAGCCGCCACGCCCGCGACGTGCGGGGAGGCCATCGAGGTGCCGGAGATCGTCGCTGAGCCGTTGCCGGTGCC
>JAWVCV010000052.1:0-5699 GCA_033858115.1 Gaiellaceae bacterium | reverse complement strand
CCGCCGTGAACGGAAAGCGCGCAAGCTCGCGCGGCTGCTGCTGACGCTGGACGACTCCGCGCGAGTCGCCCGGCAGGAGCCGCCGCGCAGGTCGCTGCGGGCCTCGCTAGGCGGCGCGCGGTAGCGCGTCGAGGGTGCCGCTGACGAGCAGTTCCCTGAACGCCGCCGACTCGTAGAGCTGCCGGCGCGCACCCGCCGCCAGCTCGAGCTCCTCGAAGACCGCCCGCGCGTCCGCCGTCCACGCCTGCTCGCCGGCCCGCCAGAGGTCGACGAATCGCACTCGCAGCTCCTCGTACCCCTCGGGGGCGTCGAAGAGCTGGCGCACGACGAGCTGTGGCGCGATCGTGCCGTTCCAGCGGTTCTCCTTCAGCCGGCAGGCGAGGTCGTAGCGGACGGGCCGCCGCATCCGGTCGAGCTGGGACCCGAGGCCAAAGGCGATCGCGGAGCCCGCGTCGAGACCGCCCTGGCGGACCCGGAAGCGCAGGTGCTTGCCCTCGCCGACGACGCCCGGGTGGACCGCCTCGCAGCCGGGCACGAGCAGCGTCACGTCCGGATTGCCCAACCCGAATGGCGCCAACCGCTCCAGCTCCGTCGCCAGGGCGAGGGTCAGGGCGGAGCCGGGGACGATCGCGTCGATCCTCGTGACCGGCGCCAGATCGTCCTCCACGAGCGTCCTGTCGGCATGCACGGCGAACGCCTCGGCGAACGCCTCCAGGTTGGCGGGGTCGATCGCAAGGCCGGCCGCGGCGCGGTGTCCGCCGAAGCGATGCAGGTGCTCGGAGCACGCCGAGAGGGCGCCGTGGAGATCGAACGCCGGGAGCGAGCGGCCTGAGCCCTTCCAGTGTGTCTCCGTGCCTGCGATCAGGACGACAGGGCGGTTGAACCGCTCGACCAGGCGCGACGCGACGATCCCGATCACGCCCTCGTGCCAGTCCTCGCCCCAGATCACGTAGCCGCGCCGCCGTTGCCGCGCTTCCGGCCAGGAGTCGACCTCGGCGATCGCCGCGCGCAGGATCCGGTTCTCGACCGCCTGGCGGTCGCGGTTCAGCGTCTCGAGCTCGGCGGCAAGCCGCTGCGCCTCGTCCTTGTCGGTCGTGAGCAGGAGCTCGAGCGCGGCGTCCGGCCGTCCGAGACGGCCGGCGGCGTTGATGCGCGGCGCCAGCCGGAACCCCACGGCGCCCGCGTCGACGGCTGCCGGGTCGACGTGCGCGTTCCGCATCAGCGCCTGCAGCCCGGGCCGCTGCGTGCGCGCCAGGCCGCGCAGGCCCGCGATCGCGAGGGAGCGGTTCTCGTCGAGCAGCGGGACGACGTCCGCGATCGTCGCCAGCGCGACGAGGTCGAGATACGGCGCGACGTCGATACCGAGCGCCTGCGCCAGCTTGCAGACGACGCCGGTCCCGCACAGCTCCGGAAACGGGTAGTCGGACGGTCGCGTCGCGACGACGAGGCAATCGGGCAGCGTCTCGCCGGGCCGGTGATGGTCGGTGACGATCACCTCGAGGCCTCGGCGCTTCGCCGCCGCAACCTCGTCGACGGCGGTGATGCCGCAGTCGACGGTCAACAGGAGCGCGCAGCCCTCGTCCGCAAGGCGCGAGATCGTGTCACCGGAGACGCCGTAGCCCTCCTCGAACCGGCTCGGCAGGTGCCACTCGACGTCGGCGCCGAGCTCGCGGAGCGTCAGAACGGCGAGCGCCGTCGCGCAGATCCCGTCGACGTCGTAGTCGCCGTGGACGCAGATCCGCCTGCCGTCCGCGATCGCGGCGCGGATGCGCTCGACGGCCGCAGCCATGTCGCCGAGCAGAAAGGGGTCGTGCGGCTCCAGCTCTCCGCGGACGAACGCGCGGGCCGCGTCGACGTCCCGGAATCCCCGGCGCACCAGCACTGACGCGAGTGTCTCGCTCACCTCGAGCGCCTCCGCGAGGGCCTTCGCCTCCGCATGCTGGCAAGGCTGGATCATCCAGGAACCGTCGTGCATTGGGCTGCGGACGGTACGGAGGCGATCGGACGGAGGCCTACTTTCGCAAGCCGAACTCCGCCGCCGCGATCGAGACCGTGTAGCCCTGGTAGACGCCGGACGCGTCCTCGGCGCGCACGATGCCGAGACCGATCTCGCGCCAGCTCGGCGTCAGCATCACCTTGCGGTGTGGCGGGCTCGCGAGCCAGGCCGTCACGGCCTGCCGCGCGGTAAAGGTCCCGCTCGTCCAGAAGAGGTTCTCGCCCGCGCTCCAGGTCCTGAAGCTCCGCGCCGGGTAGAAGCGCAGGATCCAGCGGCCGAACGTGGCGTCGTCCGCCGGCCAGTCGTGCGTGAACTCGCCGGCGTAGGCGAGCACACGCCCGTGCGCGTCGCCCGCTCGCCCGAGCTCGGGCGAGATTCGGAGCATCCCGAGCCCCCGCGCCTGCCGAACGCGGTTGATCTCCGCCACCACGACCTTCTCGATCACCTCAGGGTCGGTCACCTTCACGTCGAGCAGCCGGACCCCCTCGTCCTCCACGAGCGGAGGCGCATCGAGCTGGATCCCCTGCGGCTGGCCGGTCGAAGGCGGCAGCTCGAGGATCGGCGACAGCTGCACGCTCGCCTGGTTGACGCCGACCATCGAGGGGCGGCGCGCCGGCGCCGGCCGCCCACGCAGACCGGCCTTGCCGACCGCGAAGGTGGGGCTCGTCCGGATCGCGAAGCGCTCGTCGCTCCCCTCGCTCAAGAGCTGGAGCTCCATCTGGTAGACCGCCGGCGGCAGCCGCCGGGCCGGGAAGCGGACGGTCGTGTAGACGCCCCGGGCCAGTCGGCCTTCCTGGCGCTCCGCCGCGACCCGGCCCGTGGAGCCGCCGACGCGGTACAGGACCGCCCGGTAGGTCGCGTGCTCGGCTGCGCTCACGCCGAACCGCCAGGACGCGTTCGCGGTGGCGAAGCGTCGCGCGGTCGGCCACGCGAGCTTGAGAATGCGGACGCTCGTCTGCGGGGTGAATGCGGCCGGTTGCGGCGAGCCCTTCAGCGCCGAGCAGTCCACCCGTGCCGCGGCCGCGTCGGCGGCGACGTCGCGGAACACCGGGTACGACTGCTTCAGCGCGCGATCCGCCCAGAGCACTCCCGACTGCCAGCCGGCGAGGTCCGCTTCGTCGGCGAGCAGGAAGTTGAAGAACGCCTCGACGTGCGGCTGGCAAGACGCACGCTGGATCGCGTCGACGAGCTGCGTCGCCTGGTCGGGCGCCGGGCTGTCGGCGTCGTACGATCGACCGGCCTCGCCCCCGCCGAAGTCAGGGATCGGGTACGGCTCGTTCTCCGCACCGCGATACGAGCCGGAGCGGGCCGGTTCGATCGTCGTCTGGTAACCCCCTTCCAGATACCAGATCTTCGTGCAGCGTCCCGCGCGGCACTCGCCCGGGATCGGCTGCTCGGTCCCGTCGAACCCATCCCAGAGCGCCTGCATCAGCTCGCGCCAGTCGCCGATCCCGATCGTGCCCGAAAGCGGATGCTGCTTCCAGGGTCGCTCCGCCGCGGTCTCGCCGTAGACGTGATGCCCGACCGTGTCGAACAGTGGCGCCTTCCGGCCACTAGCGCGGTAGGCCTGGCCGAGCTTGCGAATGAAGTTCCCCGGCGAGTGGGAGACGTTGCTCGCCGCGTCCGGCCTGTCGTTGCCGCGCGGTGCGGTCGCCGGCGCGATCACGTTGACGTCCGGCCGGGAGGCGTGCAGGACGTCCCAGCAGCGCGCCAGGAGCTCGCCGTAGGCGGCGGGGGCGGCGCTGGCGCCGTCCGGCGCGAACTGGGGACGCCAGAAATGGCTCTTGTTGGGCTCATTCCAGATCACCACGTCACGGATCGCCGGGAAGCGCTCGAGCGTGCCGCGGACGTAGGCGCAGTAGTCGTCACGGGTGTCCGGCGTCTGGGGGGCCTCGTCGGCAGAGTGGGCGTAGACCGCCAGGACCACGCGCACGCCGGTGCCGACGGCGCGTTCGAGCGAGCGAGCGTCGTCGGCGGCCAAGTCCCGCTGTCCGCGCGTCCACATCAACGTGACCCGGAACGCGGGCGCTCCCAAACCGCGGGCGAGGTCGGCGACCGACGCGTCGTACTTGACCGTATCGTCGGAGAAGCCGACGAAGAACCGCTGGCCGGACGTGTCTGCGACCGCGACCTCCTCGCCGACGCCGTCCCCCAACGTGCCCAGCGGCAGGAAGGCGAGCACGACCAGCGCGAGGACTACGGCGCCGGACCTGATCAGGTGCGTGTGCGGGCGAGCCATGCCGCTGCCTCCTTCGGGGTCCGTGGATACGTCAGAGCAAGGGAGAAGCGCGCCGCCGCGGGACCGCGGACGACGACGCTGTAGGCGCCTGCCGGCAGCGTCGGCGCCACCTCGAGCACCCGGCGCCCCGCTGAGCGCCCGACCACGCGGCTGCGGGTGTTGACGACGGTGACTGTCAGCCGCTGCGTCGAGCGAACGACGACCCGGAGCACGCCTTCGCCGATCTGCTGCTTGAACCGGCGCGCGGGCGCCTGGGCCGAGATCGAGCCGCGGAGGAGCCGCACCGCCAGCGGAACCGGCACGGGCTCCGGTTGCAGGCGTGCGCCCAGCATCGCGAGCGCCTCCCGGGCGTTGATCCGGCCGCGGGCGATGTCCGGCACGGGGATCGCACCTGCTCCCAGCGCTTCTTCGATCCTCACCCGTGCGGCCTGCGGCTCCTGTGCGAGGGCGACAGCGGCGAGTCCGGCGACGACCGGGGCCGCAGACGAGGTGCCGCAGAACTCGACGAAGCCGCCTCCGAGGCCGGGAGCGGTGTTGCAGCCGGGCGCGGCCAGCCGAACCCACGCACCGCGATTCGACCAGTCGTAGAGCGCGTCGTCGCGCATCGTCGCCCCGACCGAGACGACTCCCGCTTCGGCGGCGGGGTAGAGCTCCTCCGAGGTTCCCTCGTTTCCCGCCGCCGCGACGACGATCACGCCTCTCCCGACTGCGTAGCCGATCGCGTCGCGCACCGCCTCCGTGCGCGTCGGCGACCCCAGGCTGAGGTTGATCACCCGCGCGCCGTGATCCGTCGCCCAGACGATCGCCTCGGCGACCATCGCGGTCGTCCCGGCGCCTGCCGCGTCGAGCACCTTGACCGGAATCACGGTGCAGCTCTGGCAGATGCCGGCCCCGCCGAGGGCGTTGCCGCCGTGCGCCGCGATCACTCCCGCCGCCGCCGTGCCGTGGCCGTTGTCGTCGGTGGCGTCGTCGTCGTCGTTGACGAAGTCTCGGCCCGGGCCGACCATGCCGGCGAGATCGGGATGCCCTGCATCCACCCCGGTGTCGATCACCGCGACCGGGACGACCATGGCTCGCGAGGACGCCGCCCAGACGAGCGGCAAGTCGAGCAGCTGGAGGCCCCACTGGCTCCGCCAGAGGGTGTCGTTCGGGATCGCGGCGAAGGAGCGGACGACGGCGTCGCGCTCGACGTACTCGACCTGCGGCGACGCCTCCAGGGAGGCCTCGGCCTCACGTGCGTCGCGAGGCGCTACCTCGACGACGCTCACGTCGAGCTGGGGCACGCGGTCGTCGAGGGACGTGTCCGCGCTCCGCAGCAGCTTCGCCTCGGTGCCGCGTGCAACGCCGTCCTCGAACTTGACGATCAGCCGCCTCGTCGCGGCGATCACGCGCGGTGAGATCTTCGGGGTGCCCCTCGTCGCGTCCAGCCGCTTCAGGCCGCCGGCGCCGCCCGCGCCCGCCGTC
>JAWVCV010000051.1:0-19381 GCA_033858115.1 Gaiellaceae bacterium | reverse complement strand
AGGAGCTGAAGCTCGCGCTCGTCGAGAACGATCCTGCCGACCTGAAGGACGTGATCGTCGAGATCCGCCAGGGCGTCGGGGGCGACGAGGCCGCGATCTGGGCGGGCGACGTCTACCGCATGCTGACGCGGTACGCGGAGAGCCGCGGCTACAAGACCGAGCTCCTCTCCGCGAACGAGAGCGAGTCGGGCGGCTTCAAGGAGGTCGTCTTCGCCGTCAAGGGCGAGGGCGCGTACTCCGTTTTCAAGTACGAGGGCGGCACCCACCGGGTCCAGCGGGTGCCGGAAACCGAGTCGCAGGGCCGGATTCACACCTCGACTGCGACCGTCGCGGTGATGCCGGAGGTGGAGGAGATCGACGTCGAGCTCGACGAGAACGACCTCAAGATCGACGTCTACCGCTCGACCGGCCCTGGCGGCCAGAGTGTGAACACGACCGACTCGGCCGTGCGGATCACCCACCTGCCGACCGGGATCGTCGTCGCGATGCAGGACGAGAAGTCTCAGCTCCAGAACAAGGCGAAGGCGATGCGGGTGCTGCGCGCCCGGATCTACGAGGCGGAGCGTGAGCGGCAGCAGGCCGCGCTCTCCGTCGCGCGCAAGCTCCAGATCGGCTCCGGCGAGCGCGCCGAGAAGATCCGCACCTACAACTATCCGGACAGCCGGGCGACCGACCACCGGGTGAAGGTGACCCTCAACCTGGAGAAGGTGCTCCCCGGCGGTCTCGACGACTTCACCGAGGCGCTGCAGGCGGAGGACCGGCGCCGGGCGCTCGAGGCGTGACGGTGGGGGAGGTGCTCCGGCGAGCCGCCGAGCACCTGGACAGGACCTCGGAGACTCCCCGGCTCGACGCCGAGCTGCTGCTGGCGCACACGCTCGGACGGCAGCGGATCGAGCTCTACACCGACTTTGACCGGCCGTTGAACGCCGAGGAGCTCGACGGCTACCGGGAGCTTGTCGCGCGACGGGCGCGGCACGAGCCCGTCGCGTACATCCTCGGCGCGTGGGGCTTCCGCAGGCTGACCCTGACGGTCGACTCTCGCGCGTTGATCCCCCGTCCGGAAACGGAGGTCGTGGTCGAGCGCTGCCTCGCGCACCTGGCGGGACTCGAGGCGCCGAGTGTCCTCGACGTGGGCACGGGCAGCGGGGCGATCGCCCTCGCTCTGGCCGACGAGCATCCCGGCGCGCGGGTAACCGCAATCGACGTCTCGACCGACGCATTGGCGCTGGCCCGGGAGAACGCCGAGCGCACCGGGCTCCCGATCGAGCTGCTCGAGCACGATCTGCGCTCCGGGCTTCCCGGCGGCCCCTACGACCTGGTCGTGTCGAACCCGCCCTACGTCGAGCCCGCCGACCTCGGCACGCTGATGCCGGACGTGCGCGACTACGAGCCGCATCTCGCCCTCGTGGGCAGTGGCGCGACCGAGGGCGTCGCGCGCGCTGCGCACGACGCGTTGCGGCGGGGCGGCTGGCTCGTGCTCGAGATCGGGGACGGGCAGGCGCCCGCGACGGAGGCGCTGCTCGGAGAGCTTGGCTACGCCGACGTGGCGGCTCATCCGGACCTGACCGCGCGCGATCGTGTCGTCGAAGGCCGGCGTGTCTGACGTCGAGGCCGCCGTCGCCGCGTTGCGCGCCGGCAAGCTGGCGATCGTCCCGACCGACACGGTCTACGGCCTGGCTGCGAGGGCCGACTCCGAGGCGCCGGCACGCCGGCTCTACCGCGCGAAGGGCCGGGACGAGCTGCAACCGACTGCGCTCGTCGCGTCCGGTCTCGAGACGCTGTTCGAGTGGCTGCCCGAGCTACATGGCCGTGCCGCCGCTGTCGTCAACGTGCTCCTGCCCGGCTCCTACACGCTGATCCTGCCGAACCCCGCGCGCCGCTACCCGTGGCTCACCGGCGACCGTCCGCAGACGCTCGGCGTGCGCGTGCCCCAGCTGGCCGGCCCGGGCGGAGACGTGCTCGCAGCACTGGGCGCGATGGTGGCGACGAGCGCGAACCTTCCGGGCCGGCAGGATCCGCGCCGGCTCGAAGACGTGCCCCGGGAGCTATGCGACGCCGTCGCTGCGATCGTCGACGGTGGCGAGCTTCCCGGGACGCCCTCCACGGTGATCGACCTCACCGGCCACGAGCCGCGAGTGGTGCGCGAGGGCGCCGTGACGGCCGAGGAGGCGCTCCGGGTCGTCGGCTCGGTGCTCTAGCATCGAGGTGTCCCGCAGCAAGGAGGAACGCATGGCCGTCGCCCAGGCAACGCTCGACCAGCTTCGCAGCGCCGGCCTCGCCGACGTTGACCCCGAGATCTCGGCGCTGCTCGGCCGCGAGCTCGAGCGTCAGCGCGGCCAGATCGAGCTGATCGCCTCCGAGAACTTCACCTGGCCGAGCGTGCTCGAGTCGGTCGGGTCGGTGCCGACCAACAAGTACGCCGAGGGTTACCCCGGGCGTCGCTACTACGGGGGCTGCGAGGTCGTCGACGAGATCGAGCAGCTCGCGATCGACCGGGCGAAGGACCTCTTCGGCGCCGAGCACGCGAACGTCCAGCCGCACGCCGGCGCGCAGGCGAACATGGCCGCGTACTTCGCGCTCCTGCAGCCGGGCGACACGATCCTCGGCCTCCGTCTCGACCATGGCGGCCACCTCACGCACGGACTCAAGGTCAACTTCTCCGGCCGGCTCTACACGATCGCCTCCTACGGCGTCTCCCGGGAGACGGACATGGTCGACTACGACGAGGTGCTCGCGATCGCGAAGGAGCACCGGCCGAAGCTGATCGTCTGCGGCGGCTCCGCGTACCCGCGAACGGTCGACACGGCGGAGTTCCGGAAGATCGCCGACGAGGTCGACGCGCTCCTGATGTGCGACATGGCCCACTTCTCCGGCCTCGTGGCCGCCGGGCTGCATCCGAACCCGGTCGAGCACTGCGACATCGTCACCTCGACGACGCACAAGACGCTCGCAGGACCGCGGTCCGGCTTCGTTCTCTGCCGGGAGGAGCACGCGCAGGCGGTCGACAAGGCCGTCTTCCCGGGCATGCAGGGCGGGCCACTCGTGCACGTGATTGCGGCCAAGGCCGCGTGCTTCCTGATCGCCGGCACCGACGCCTTCCGCTCCTACCAGGAGCGGGTGCGCGCGAACGCCGACGCGCTCGCGGACGAGCTGCTGGCGAACGGGCTCGACGTCCTCACGGGCGGCACCGACACCCACCTGCTCCAGCTCGACCTCCGTCGCACCGACTGGACGGGGAAGGACGCGGAGGAGCGGCTGCACGAGGTGAAGCTGACCGTGAACCGCAACACCGTCCCGTTCGACGAGCGGCCGCCGACGGTCGCGTCCGGCGTCCGCATCGGCACGCCGGCGGCGACGATGCGCGGCTTCGAGGAGGAGGATTTCCGCGAGGTCGGCAGGATCATCGCCGGGGCCCTTGCCGACAGCGACCTCGGCGAGCTCGCGAGCCGGGCGGACGCCCTTTGCGCGAAGCACCCGCTCTACCCGGGCTTTCGCGGCTACACGGCGTACGCATGACGCGTCGGGTCACGGAGGTGACGCACCCGCTCGTGCAGCACAAGCTGTCGTACCTGCGCGACAAGGAGACGCCGACCGTCCACTTCCGCAAGCTCGTCAACGAGCTGACGCTGCTGCTCACCTACGAGGCGACGAAGGACTTATCGACGGAGACGGTCGAGATCGAGACGCCGCTCGAGACGATGCAGGCGCAGCGCATCTCGGGCAAGAAGGTCGCCGTCAACCCGGTCCTTCGCGCCGGGCTCGGAATGCTCGAGGGCGTGCTTTCGCTGATCTCGAGCGCGCGGGTCGGCTTCATCGGGCTGTACCGCGACGAGGAGACGCTGCAGCCCGTCGAGTACTACGTGAAGCTGCCGGAGGACCTGGCCGAGCGTGATGCGATCGTGCTCGACCCCATGCTCGCGACCGGGAACTCGAGCGCCGCCGCGATCGGCTCCGTGAAGAGCGCCGGCGCCCGCTCGGTGACGCTCGTCTGCCTGGTTGCGGCGCCGGAGGGGATCGAGCGGGTGCACGAGGAGCACCCAGACGTCCACATCGTCTGCGCGGCGATCGACCGCGAGCTGAACGAGAAGGGGTACATCGTGCCGGGCCTGGGCGACGCAGGCGACCGGCTCTACGGGACGAAATGAGGCAGCACTGATGGACGCGCTTCGCGACCATCCCGAGGTTCTCTACGGCGCCGGGCTCGCCTGCCTGATCGTGATCCTGCTCACGCCCGCGGTCGGTGGCATGGCGCGGCTGCTCGGCGTGGTCGACCGGCCGGAGAGCCGGCGGCTGAACGTCAACCCCGTGCCGCGCCTGGGCGGACTCGCGATCTTCTTCGGGATCTTCGTCCCGGCGCTCGCCTTCCTCGAGCTCGGCCGGGAGAGCCGCGGCGTCCTGCTCGGCGCTGCGGTCGCGACGGTGGTCGGCGCGATCGACGACTTCCGCGTGCTCAAGCCGGGACGCAAGCTCGCCGGCCAGGTCGTCGCAGCCTCGATCCCACCCTTCTTCGGCGTCTGGATCGACCACTTCACGTTCCCGGTCTTCGGCCCGGTCGACCTGCCCAACCTCCTCGGGATGCCGCTGACCGTGATCTGGATCGTCGCGGTGATGAACATGGTCAACTTCCTCGACGGGATGGACGGTCTTGCGGCCGGCGTCTGCGCGATCGCGGGCGTGACGTTCGCGATCCTCGCGCTCTCGCTCGGGAAGAGCGATCCGGCGATCCTCTCGGCGATCGTCGCCGGCGCGTGCATCGGCTTCCTCCGCCACAACTTCTTCCCGGCGCGCATCTTCATGGGCGACTCCGGCGCGCTCGCGCTCGGCTTCCTGCTCGCGGCGGTGTCCGTTCAGGGGCTGCTGAAGACTGCGTCCACCGTGGTCCTGCTGCTCCCGCTGCTCGTGCTCGCCGTGCCGATCCTCGATACGTCGTTCGTCGTCGCGCGGCGCCTCAAGCACGGCCAGCGGATCTCCGCGCCCGACCAGGCGCACCTGCACTTTCGCTTTCTGCGCCGCGGCTTCTCGCAGCGCCGCGCCGCCGTGACGATGTGGGCCTGGTGCGCGACGCTCGCGGGCGCGGCGCTCGCGACCCGCTTCATCCCCTTCCGCGAGGGCGGCGCGTGGCACCTGCCGGAGACGCTCGCCGTGGCCGCGATCGCCCTCGTCGCGCTTTCCTTCTCGCTCTACGTCGTCTACGTGCTCGAGATCGTGAAGCTGTCGAACCCGCGCCGCTTCTGGCGCGGCCGTCACGGAGAGACGGCCGAGGAGCGCCGCTCGGCCTAGCGGCTAGCTGCCGACGAGCTGCTCGCTGCCGGAGCCGACCGCTTCGCGGACGGCGGTGCGGAACGCGTCGAGCGTGAACGGCTTCTGCAGGAAGGCGACCGAGGCGCCGCCGTCCAGCTCGAGTGAGCTGTCGGTGTACCCGGACATGTAGAGCACAGGAAGCCCGGGGCGGATGTGCGCGACACGTCGCGCCAGCTCGGTGCCTCGCATCTGCGGCATCACGACGTCCGTGACCATCAGGTCGATGTGCTCGCTGTGGACCGTGCACAGCTGCAGCGCGTCGTTGCCGTTGGCGGCGGCCAGGACGTTGTACCCACTCGCCTCGAGCGTCCGGCGCGCGATGTCGCGGACGGAAGGCTCGTCCTCGACGAGCAAGATCGTCTCCGAGCCGCCGCTGGGACGAGCTTCGGCCTGGGCCGTGCCCCGCAGCTCCTCCCGCTCGGACTCGGGAAGGTAGATCTCGAACGACGTGCCCTCACCCGGCGCCGTCGTCACGCGCACGTGACCCCCGCTCTGCTCGAGGATCCCGTAGACGGTGGACAGGCCGAGGCCAGTGCCCTTGCCGAGCTCCTTGGTGGTGAAGAACGGCTCGAAGACCCGTGCTTGCGTCTGCGTGTCCATCCCGGCTCCGTCGTCGGTCACTGTCAGGATGACGTAGCTGCCTGGCTCGATCCGCCCGTGCTCGCCGTCGATCGCCTGGTCGAGCCTCACGGCGGCAGTCTCGATCGTGAGCGCGCCGCCGTCCGGCATCGCGTCGCGCCCGTTGACGGCGAGATTGAGGATCACCTGCTCGAGCTGGCCCGAGTCGGCGACGACCGGTCCGACCGCCGGATCGAGCTTTACGACCAGCGTGACGTCGTCGCCGATCAGGCGGTGAAGCATGGTCTCGATCTCGGCCACGATCTCGTTCAGGTCGAGCACGCCGGACTGGACGACCTCCTGGCGGCTGAAGGAGAGGAGCTGCTGCGTCAGCGAGGAGGCGCGGGCGGCGGCGCCCTTGATCTCCTCGAGCTCTTCCTCCACGTCGCCGCCGCGCTGGAGCGCGAGCTCGCTGTAACCCGTGATCACGGTCAAGAGGTTGTTGAAGTCGTGCGCGACCCCACCTGCGAGCCTGCCGACGGCGTCCATCTTCTGCGACTGGCGCAGCTGCTCCTCGAGCTGGCGCCGGTTGCTGATGTCCTGGATCTGCGCGATGAAGTAGGACGGCTCGCCGCTGACGTCGCGTACGAGCGTCACGTCCAGCTGCACCCAGATCACGTCCCCGCTCGCGTGGACGAATCGCTTCTCGGTCACGTACGTCTCGATCTCCCCCTCGAGCACGCGGCCCAGGGCCTCGAGGTCGGCGGCGAGGTCGTCCGGATGCGTGATCGACTGGAAATCCATCGCCAGCAGCTCGCCCTTCGTATAGCCGGTGATGCGCTCCAGCGAGTGGTTCACGTGCAACCAGCGCCCGTCCGGCGAGGCCAGTGCGACGCCGATCGGCGCGTTGTCGAATGCGACGGCGAACCGCACCTCGCTCAGACGAGCGCGGTCGGATGCGGCCCGAGCCTGGTGGCGAGCAGTCTCGTTGAGTCGCCAGTTGGCGATGTTCGCGATGCTCGCGGCTGTGATGAAGAGGCCATGGATCGCCGCCCAGCGCCACGGGTGGGCGATCGCGCTGGGATGGTTGTAGACGCTTGCCGCGCTGAGGACGCCGACCGTGCCGTGGTGGACGATGACGTAGGCGAACGCGGTCGCGTACGGGAGCCAGTCCTCGTACAGCAGGAGGACGCTCATCACGACGAAGTAGTGGAAGTGCGCTTCGATCACACCGCCGGAGAGATGCACGACGATGGCGGACGAGGTCAGCAGTCCGAGCGCGACGAGGGTGCTCAGGACATGACGGTTGCTCGTATGCCGCCCGGCCAGGGTGGCGGTCGCGGCGAGCACCCCCACGACGCTGCCCTCGAAGAGCGAGTGCGGCACCCCGTTGCCCCTGAGGAGCGCGAAGAGCGTGAGCGCGGGGACATGCAACCAGAGCAGGGAGAGGATGGCAATGTGCCGCCGCCGCCAGAGGCCCTCAGGCAGCGAGTTGCCGTCCGGAAGGGTGTGCCGAAGCCGGCGCAGGAGCCCCGGAGGGTTTGAAACGGGCGCCGTTGCCGCAGGCGCCGGATCAAACGAGGGGAAGTTGTGCTCGGCCAGGTCGTACCTCTCGACGAGAAGACTGCTTGTCACGGCTATCGGCCAGAAGGCGCCCGATTTGAGGTCTCGCGCGCAGAGGTTTCGCCTCGCCGCGACGGACCCCTGCACAGGCCAAGACGTCGAGCGGGACTTCATACAAAGTCGTCGGTTTTTCCCTGAACAAGGCGGCTTTAAGCTGTCACAAGCTCTGCTATGCTCGCGGCGCAGATGGAGCCAAGGCCGACCTCGCAGCTCAGCCTCGCCGGCGCGGGCTCCGTCCTGATCGGGACGACTGCGGCCGTGATCGTCGTCGGGATCCTGATCGGCTGGCTCGCCGGCTCGACCGCGTGGGGCTTCCTCGTCGGCGCGATTCTCGGCCTCCCGATCGGCGTCTGGATGACCTACAAGCGCTACGGCCACGCACTCTGATGGGAGGCGTCTTCTCCACCCCTCGGCCCCTGCCGAGCCAGACAGCGCCGTTCGTCGCAGGTGCAGCCGTGATCCTGCTCGCGCTGCCCGTCTTCCTCGCCGCCGGATGGGAGTTGCGCGGCTGGCTGATCGGGGCGACGCTCTGGGCCGCTTCGCGAGCGTTGGCGGCGCTACTGACGCACCTGCGCGGCGGCATGGGTATCGTCGCCGGCTCAGGCGTGGTGGGCTTAGGAATGACCTTTCGCGCGGTCGCGGTGATGGTGGTCGTCATCGTGCTCGCGGCTACTGACGCGCGGCTCGCCCTCGCAGTCACGCTGCTGTACGCCCTCGCGTACACGCTGGAGCTCGCCGTCTCGCTGGCGGTCTACTTCTCGGGAGAGCCTCGTGAAACGGCTTAGCGCGCTCGTTCTCTTCTTCCTGCTCGCCTACCCGTCGCTGGCGCTCGCGGCGGAGGAGGAGTTCAATCCCGAGCACGACTTCGAGATCGGCGAGTGGATCCCGATCCACATCGGCCCGCTGGATCTCTCGATCAACAAGGCGGTCGCGTACCTGATCCTCGGCGCCCTCTGCACGATCGGGCTGGGCCTCTTCCTGATGCGCGCGCGGGTCGGCTCCAAGAACGAGGTCGGGCGCCGCCAGGCCGTCGGCGAGATGGTCTACGAGATCGCGCAGACCCAGGTCGCCGAGCAGGGCCTTCCGACCAAGGCGATCGGCCGCTGGTTTCCCTACGTGACGACGCTGATGCTCTTCATCTGGGTGGTCAACATGCTCGGCTTCATCCCGCTGCCACTCTCGAACGAGCGCTTCGAGCTCTTCGGCGTCGAGCTGCCGACGCTCGCGGTGTACGCCGCCACGTCGTCGATCAGCGTCACCCTCGCCCTGGCGCTGATGACCTTCGTCTTCACGCATATCGAGGGGATCCGGCACAACGGGCCGGTCAAGTACTTCAAGAGCTGGATCCCGGACGTGCCCAAGGGCCTCTACCCGTTGATCGTGCCGCTCGAGATCCTCGGCCAGTTCATGCGCCTGATCAGCCTCAGCGTCCGTCTCTACGCGAACATGCTCGCCGGCCACATGCTGATCCTCACCTTCATCGGCCTCATCTTCGTGTTGGGCAACCTCGCGATCGCAGCGGTCGCCGTCCCGGCGGCGGCTGCGTTCTATCTGTTCGAGGTCGTGATCGTGGTCTCGATCCAGGCCTTCATCTTCGCTGCACTCTCTGCCATCTACATCGGCTCGGCCATCGAGCCGGATCACTAGATTTTCTGCCAGGGTTGAGACGGGCAAAGCCCGCCTCAACCGGCCAAAACCCCTAAAGGAGGACTTGTGTTTCATTTGCTTGCGCAGGACGCCGCCGCCGCCGCGGCGAGCAACGTCGACGCCGGAAAGGCGATCGCGCTGGCGCTCGGCATCGGCCTCGGCTCGCTCGGGGCCGGTATCGGCATCGGCAACATCTTCGGCTCGATGATCCAGGCGGTCGCGCGCCAGCCCGAGCTCCGCGGCGAGCTCCAGGGGATCCAGTGGCTCGGCTTCGCCCTCACCGAGGCCGTCGTCTTCTACGGCCTGATCGGCGGCCTGCTCGCCTACGTCCTGGTCTAAGAGGAGAAGGAGACACACCCAGATGCTGCTCGCAGCCTCACCGTTGATCGACGTCGTCCCGGGTCTGATGATCTGGACGCTCGTCTGCTTCGCGATCACCTTCTTCGTGCTCAGGAAGTACGCCTTCGGTCCGATCCAGAAGACGATCGACGAGCGGCGCGAGCGGATCCGCTCCTCGGTGGAGGAGGCGGAGCGCGCGCGCGCCGAGGCCCGCAAGCTGCTCGAGGAGCACAAGCAGCTGATCGGCCAGGCGAAGAGCGAGGCGGGCGAGATCCTCGCCGAGGCCCGCAAGGTTGCCGAGGCGCAACGCGAGCGCGCTCGCGAGGAGGTCGAGGTCGACCGGCAGCGGCGGCTCGAGGAGACGCGCAAGCAGATCGAGGCCGAGACGGTCCGCGCGCTGGAGCAGATCCGGTCCGAGGTCGCCAAGCTGGCGCTCGTCGCGACCGAGAAGGTGACCGGCAAGGTGCTCGACCGCGACGATCACCGCAAGCTGATCGACGAAGCGATCGGCGAACTCGACTTCTCGGCCCTGGAGCGCTGATGGCGGTTGCGCCCCGCCTCTACGCGCGGTCGCTCTTCGAGGCGGCCAGTGAGCACGGGCGGCTCGAGGCCGTCCACGCCGAGTTGGGTGACTTCGTCGCCGCCCTCGAGGAGGTCCCTGAGCTGCGCAGCTTGCTGACGAACCCTCAGCTCGACCCGCAGGAGCGCGCCGCGGCGCTCACCGAGATCCTCGGCGGCGCCGACGAGCTCGTCCGCAACTTCCTGCTTTTGCTTTCGGAGAAGGGGCGCGCGGGCCAGATCGACGAGGTCTACCGCGAGCTCGACGCGCTCGTCGCCGCGGAGCAGCACCGGCTCTCCGTCGAGCTGACCACCGCGTTCGAGCTCTCCGACGCCGAAGCGGCGTCGATCGTGGAGAAGATCGAGAAGTCTTCCGGCCACAGCGTCGAGGCGAGCCGCTCGGTCGACCCGAAGCTGATCGGCGGCATCGTGCTCCAGGTCGGCTCCTACCGCCTGGATGCGAGCGTCCGCGGCCGCCTCAACCGACTACGACATGAACTCGTGACAAGGAGCTGAGTTGAAGCTGAGACCCGAAGAGATCACGTCGATCCTCAAGTCGCGGATCGAGCAGTACGACGTCCAGACCGACCTCTCCGAGGTCGGCTCCGTGCTCCAGGTCGGCGACGGCATCGCCCGCGTCCACGGCCTCGACAACTGCGTCTCGCTCGAGCGGCTCGAGTTCGAGCACGGCGTCGTCGGGATCGCGTTCAACCTCGAGGAGGACAACGTCGGGGTCGCGCTCTTCGGCGAGTGGCAGGAGGTCAAGGAGGGAGAGCCGGTGCGGCGCACCGGCGAGATCGTGAGCGTCCCGGTCGGCGAGGGCCTGCTCGGGCGCGTCGTCGACCCGCTCGGCAACCCCGTCGACGGTGCCGGGCCGGTCGAGTCCTCGGAGCGCCGGCCGCTCGAGTTCAAGGCGCCGGGCGTGATCGAGCGCCAGCCGGTGAAGGAGCCGCTGCAGACCGGGGTCAAGGCGATCGACTCGATGACGAACGTCGGCCGCGGCCAGCGCGAGCTGATCATCGGCGACCGCGGCACCGGCAAGACCGCCGTCGCGATCGACGCGATCATCAACCAGCGTGACACCGACGTCATCTGCATCTACGTCGCGATCGGCCAGAAGGGCTCGACCGTCGCCCAGGTCTACGAGCGCCTCAAGGAAGAGGGCGCGATGGACTACACGATCATCGTCACGGCGGCCGCGCACGAGGCCGCGCCGATCAAGTGGATGGCGCCGTTCGCCGGCGCCGCGATCGGCGAGCACTTCCTTTACAACGGCAAGCACGCGCTGCTCGTCTACGACGACCTCTCCAAGCACGCGGACGCGTACCGGCAGCTCTCGCTGCTGCTGCGCCGCCCGCCGGGTCGCGAGGCTTATCCGGGCGACGTCTTCTACCTGCACTCGCGGCTGCTCGAGCGTGCCTGCAAGCTGAACGACGATCTCGGCGGCGGCTCGCTGACGGCGCTGCCGATCATCGAGACGCAGGCGGGCGACATCGCCGCCTACATCCCGACCAACGTGATCTCGATCACGGACGGCCAGATCTTCCTCGAGGCCGACCTCTTCTACTCGGGGATCAGGCCTGCGATCAACGTCGGCACCTCCGTGTCCCGCGTCGGAGGCTCGGCGCAGACGAAGGCGATGCGGAAGGTCGCCGGCCGACTGCGACTCGAGCTCGCCCAGTACCGCGAGCTGGAGGCGTTCGCGCAGTTCGGCTCCGAGCTCGACCAGGCGACGCAGTCCACGCTCGCCCGAGGCGAGCGGATGGTGGCGACGCTGAACCAGCCGCAGTACAAGCCGTGGCCGCATGCAGAGCAGGTGGTCGCGCTCTACGCCGGCATCAACGGCTGGCTCGACGACATCCCCGTCAACCAGGTGCCGCGCTTCCAGGACGAGCTGCGCGAGTACGTGCGCGCGGACGGCAAGATCTACGAGGAGATCGAGGAGACGAAGGACCTCGGCGACGACCTCGTCAAGAAGCTCGACGCGGAGCTCGAGAAGTTCAAGAAGAGCTTCAACGTCGAGGAGGACAAGGGGCTCATCTCCTAGTGGCTCGCCCGGCAACACTTAGTGCGCCTCTCGCGCGCGATCTGCGGCGCGATGCGTCGTCCTCAGTCGCCCCGATACCAACAGGTATCGGGGCTCCCTGCGTCCTAGCCTCGCTTGCAGCTCGCACGCCAGAGACGCGAAACCGTCACCGGGCGAGCCACTGATGGCGACCGTCCAGGAGCTGAAGCGGCGCGTCCGTTCCGTCAAGAACACGCGCAAGATCACGAAGGCGATGGAGCTCGTCGCCTCGGCCCGGCTGCGCCGTGCGCAGACCCGGATCGAGGCGATGCGCCCGTACGCCGAGACGATGCGCGAGCTGATCGCGGGCGTCGGCCGGGCCAGCTCCTCGGTGCGCGGGCTGCCGCTCCTGCAGCAGCGCGACGAGGTCGGCACCGTCGCGGTCGTCGCGCTCACCGGAGACCGCGGCCTCGCGGGCCCGTTCAATGCGCAAATCGTCCGGCGGGCGTTCGCACTCGAGCGGGAGCTGCGCAACGAGGGCAAGCAGGTCAGCTTCATCGCGGTCGGCAAGAAGGGCCGCTCGACCTTCGCCTTCCGCGGCTACGAGACGGTCGGCGACTACGTCGGGTTCACCGACCGACCCGCCTACATGGACGCCCAGGCGATCGCGCACCGCGTCGCCGAGCTCTACGTGGCCGGCGAGATCGACCGCGCGGTGCTGGTCTACAACGCCTACGTCTCGCCGCTCGTGCAGACCGTGACCGAGCAGGACCTGCTGCCGATCTCGGCCGACGTCCTCGAGACGGACGAGGAGGAGCGCCGCGACGACGCGATGCGCGGGGACTTCATCTTCGAGCCGGAGCCGGAGGAGATCCTGGCCCGCCTCTTGCCCGTGTATCTGGAGACGCAGGTCTACCGCGCGTTGCTCGAGTCGGCCGCGTCCGAGCAGGGCGCGCGGATGACTGCGATGCGGAACGCCTCGAAGAACGCCGGCGAGCTGATCGACACGCTGACGCTGCAGATGAACCGGGCGCGCCAGGCGGAGATCACGCAGGAGATCCTCGAGGTCGTCGGCGGCGCCGAGGCGCTGACCTAGGTTTTCCCCGCTGACTGAGCCGAAATCCGCTCTTTGGCCGGAGCCGGGCTTTGCCCGGCGGGGAGGCCCGTGGCCGCTGTTCGAGCGCTGCGGGGAAGGAGGGGGCTCATGGGGGAACCATGGGTTCCCCCATGTTCGGTCGGCGGCGCCGAGGCGCAGCAATAACACGCTGCAATAGAGGGGTTGTGCTCGCGGTCGCCAACCGCTAACAATCTTCCGCGCGATGCGTCTAATCGCGTCGAGAAGGCGTACGGGAGAAGTTCGCCGCCCGGCGCTCAGCTGCTACTGGAGGGGAATTGATGCGCAAGCGTTCTTTCTGGCTCGCGCTCGCCGCGCTCGCGGCGGTCGTGACCATGACGGCAACAGGAGCCACGGCGGGTTCGCCGCAGGGCGCCCTGAAGCCGGCCGCAGCAGGCGGGACGGTGATTCTCGGCGCCGATCAGGAGCCGAAGATCCTCAACCCGTTCCTGACCGACGGCAACCTGTACTGGCTGTCCGTGATCGTCGGCCAGGTGTTCGAGGGCTCGTTCGAGCTCAACAACAAGGGCGAGTACGTCAAGGAGCTGATCACTGACGCAACGGTGTCGAGCAACCCGTTCGCCGTCACGTACAAGCTCAAGCCCGGCATGAAGTGGAGTGACGGCAAGCCGATCACCTCCAAGGACTACGTGTCCACGTTCTCGACGATCATGAACAAGGCCTGGGACATCACGTCTCGCGCCGGCTACGAGGACATCGCTCGCGTCCAGACCCCGAACGCCACGACGGCGCGCGTTGTCTTCAAGAAGCCGTTCGCGGCGTGGAAGGACCTGTTCGGCGCCCTGATTCCGGCACACAAGGTCGCTGGCCAGAACTTCAACAACACGTGGGCGAACTCGATCGACATCGCGAGCGGCCCGTTCATGTTCGATCGCTGGCAGAAGGGCTCGCAGCTCGTGCTCAAGCGCAACCCGAACTACCCGGGCACGAAGGCCAAGCTGAACCAGATCGTGTTCCGCTTCATCCCGGACACGAACACGCAGTTCCAGGCGATGCGCGGCGGTGAGGTCGACATGATCGCTCCGCAGCCCCAGCTTCAGATCGCCGACATCAAGAAGCAGGCCGGCATCAAGGTGCAGTCTGGTCCCGAGTTTGCGTGGGAGCACCTCGACTTCCAGCTCGGCAAGCTCGGTCATCCGGGTCTTCGCCAGCCGTACATCCGCCAGGCGATCGTGACGGGCATCAACCGCCAGCAGATCGCCGAAGCGCTGTACAAGGAGATCGCCCCGGGCCTTCCGGTCCTGAACAACGCGATCTACAAGCCGTTCCAGACCGAGTACCAGGGGCATAAGTGGCAGCCGTTCGGATTCAGCCAGAAGAAGGCGATCAGCCTCCTTCGCGCGAAAGGCTGCACCGGTGGTCCCGCGACTCCGTCGGGCCGCAACAGCGACATCTACTCGTGCCCGGGTGTGGGCAAGCTGTCGTTCCGCTTCTTCTCGACGGCCGGCAACCAGCTCCGCTCGCTGGCGTTCCAGATCATGCAGCGCCAGTTGAAGAGCGTCGGTATCGACCTGCAGAACAACTTCCGCACCGGCGTCTTCTCGGTGCTTCCGACCCGTGACTGGGACCTGTTCCTGTTCACGTGGATCGGCAGCCCGGATCCGTCCGGCTCGGTCGAGATCCACAAGTGCGGTGGTGACCAGAACGACGGTGTGTACTGCAACCAGAAGGTCACCAAGCTCCTCGATGCAAGCCAGAACGAGATCAACGCGACGAAGCGCACCGCGCTTCTGAACCAGGCGGATGCGCTGATGGCGAAGGACCTGCCGACGCTGCCGCTGTTCGCTCGGCCTGGCTTCCTGATCAGCAAGTCGTCGGTCAGCAACGTGCTGAAGAACCCGACGTCCGAGGGTCCGACGTGGAACTCCGAGCTGTGGACGGTCGCTCGGTAGTAGAGTTCCGCCCGGCTCGATCCGCCTCGGCTTCGCCGAGGCGGAAGCGGTAGTTCCGAGCCCCGCCCCCGCCTCGTGCGGGGGCGGGGCTGTCATTCGGTTGAAGCGCCTGCGGAAAGCGACAAGCCCATGGTGACCTACATCGTTCGCCGCCTCCTCTACAGCATCCCCGTGCTGATCGCGGCGAGCTTCCTCATCTTCTCGTTCGTCGCCCTCGCCAGCGACCCGCTCTCATTCCTGCGCATGCAGCCCCGGGTCGACCAGACGACGATCCAGAAGATCATCGACCGGGAGCACCTCGAGGATCCGATCCCGGTCCGGTATGCGTACTGGGCCCACGACGCCGTCACGAACAAGTTTGGCAATACGCTTCTGGGCGACCGCCCGATCTGGCCTGATCTCGTCCGGGTGATGGGCAACACCGCCCAGCTCGTGATCGCCGCGGAGCTGATCGCGATTCTGCTCGCGATCTTCATCGGCGTCTACTCCGCGGTAAGGCAGTACTCCGCCTTCGATTACTCCTTCACCACGTTCAGCTTCCTCGGGCTCGCCACGCCGGTCTTTTGGCTGGCGCTGATGCTCCAGGTGCTCGTGGTCAACATCTTCTTAACGTACGACATCAGGATCTTCTACGTCTCCAACCTGAGCTCGGCTGATCCCGACCATTTCTTGCTCGATCGGATCCAGCACCTGGCGCTGCCCGTGACGGTGCTGGCCGTCGCCAGCATCGCCCAGTACAGCCGCTACATGCGCGCAGCCATGCTGGAGGTGATCAACTCCGACTACGTCCGCACGGCCCGGGCGAAGGGCCTGAACGAGCGTGGCGTGATCATGAAGCACGCCTTCCGGAACGCCCTGATCCCGCTCGCGACCGTGGTGGCCCTCAACCTGGGCGCGCTCCTCGGCGGCGCCATCGTCACGGAGACGGTCTTCTCGCTCGACGGCATGGGCCGCTACTTCGTCAACAACCTGGTCGAGGGCGACCCCTACCCCGTCATGGCTTGGCTGATGATCACGTCCGTGTTGATCGTGTTCTTCAACCTCGTCGCCGACGTCGTCTACGGCTACCTCGATCCCCGGGTGCGCTATGACTGAGGGCCGGGACGACGAGCGGCGCGGCGAGCCGGACGAGTCCGCTCCGCGGCATCTGACGGATCCGCACCACGCGCACGGCGACCACCTGATGCCGCACGAAGAGGTCGAGCAACCGACGAACGTGGTCCAGAGCGATCCGTCGCTGGCCGTCGCCGGCGCCGGCGGCGGCGATCTCGCGCTCGTCTACGAGTCGGGTGTGGAGTTGAAGGCACGCAGCCAGTGGGGCTACGCTGGACGGCGGTTCCTCCGCCACCGGCTCGCGATGACCGGGCTGATCGGGATCCTGTTCATCTTCTTCGTCGCGATCTTCGCCGACTGGATCGCGCCATACCCCTTCGACGAGCAGAACTTCGACGTGCTCCGGATCGGGCCCACGACCGAGGGCCACCACTACTTCGGCACCGACTTGCTCGGACGTGACTTCTTCAGCCGCGTCGTCTACGGGCTGCGGACGTCGGTCTGGGTGGCGATGCTGATCACCGTGCTGACGACCGTGATCGGCACGACGGTCGGCGCCGTCGCCGGCTACTTCGGTGGCTGGGTGGACAACCTGCTGATGCGGTTCACCGACTTGATCCTGACGCTCCCGGGCCTGGCGATCCTGCTGGTGGCTTCGATCTACCTGGGCCAGGGCAAGCCGTTTCGCGTCGCGCTCATCCTCGCCGCGCTCTTCTGGACGGGGATCGCGCGGATCGTGCGCGGCACCTTCCTGTCGCTCCGCGAGAAGGAGTTCGTCGAGGCCGCCAAAGCCTCGGGCGCGGGCGACGCGCGCATCATCATCAGACACATGCTCCCGAACGCCCTCGGGCCGATCATCGTCAGCGCGACCCTGATCGTCGCCGCCGCGATCCTCACCGAGGCGGCGCTCTCGTTCCTCGGCTTCGGAATCCAGCCGCCAAATCCGGCGCTCGGTCAGCTGATCAACGACGGGCAGAGCGAAGGCCTGAAGTTCTGGTGGATGGTCACCTTCCCGGGGATCATCATCGTCTTCATCGCGCTCTGCATCAACTTCATCGGCGACGGTCTTCGCGACGCGCTCGACCCGACCCAGAGGAGAATGCGTGACTGAGCCGTTGCTCTCGATCCGCGACCTGACCGTCGAGTTCCGGACCGAAGACGGTGTCGTCCGTGCGGTCAGCGACGTGAGCTACGACGTCTTCCCGGGCGAGACCGTCGGCGTTGTCGGCGAGTCGGGCTCGGGCAAGAGCGTGAGCGTGATGTCGCTGCTCGGGCTGATCCCGGTGCCGCCGGGCCGCATCGTGGGCGGCCAGGCCACCTTCGCCGGCCGCGACCTGCTGAGCATGCGCAAGCGCGACCTGCGCGAGCTCCGTGGCGGCGACGTCGCGATGGTCTTCCAGGATCCGATGACCTCGCTCAACCCCGTGCTGACGATCGGCAACCAGATCTCCGAGGCGATCCGGGTTCACAACTCCGCCGTCAAGGACGCAGAGGCGGACAAGCGGGTCGTCGACCTGCTCGCGCTCGTGGGGGTGCCGAATCCGGAGCAGCGGGTCAAGCAATACCCGCACGAGTTCTCCGGCGGCATGCGTCAGCGCGCGATGATCGCGATGGCGATCGCGAACGAGCCGAAGCTGCTGATCGCCGACGAGCCGACGACCGCGCTCGACGTGACGATCCAGGCGCAGATCATCGAGGTGCTGAAGAAGGCGCAGCACGAGACGCATGCGGCGACGATCCTGATCACCCATGACCTCGGGCTCGTGGCCGAGCTCTGCGATCGCGTCGTCGTCATGTACGGCGGCCGCGTCGTCGAGACCGGCGACGTCTACACGATCTTCGCGAACCCTCGACACCCGTACACGGTCGGGCTGATGGACAGCCTGCCGAAGCTCGTGGGCGAGGACGAGATGCTGCGGCCGATCAGCGGGCAGCCGCCGAGCCTGATCAACTTGCCGCCGGGCTGCGCCTTCCATCCGCGCTGCTTCCTCTCGGGGGGCCGGCTGCCGTGCCGCACCGAGGTGCCGCCGCTGCGTCCGATCGGCGACTCCGAGCACCTGTCGGCGTGCCACTTCGCGGAGGAGCTCCAGGAGCGCCATCCCGATCGCGTGGCGGCAGGCGAGCGCGCATGAGCGGGACCGTCGAGACCGCGAGCTTCAGCCACCGGCAGGGGCACGAGCCCGGCGCGGAGATCCTCCGCGTCGAGGGCCTCGTCAAGCACTTCCCGATCCGCGCGGGGCTCCTGAAGCGCCAGGTCGGGCAGATCCACGCTGTCGACGGGGTCGACCTGACGGTGCGTGCCGGTGAGACGCTCGGCCTCGTCGGCGAGTCCGGCTGCGGGAAGTCCACGCTGGGCCGGACGATCATGAAGCTGCTCGAGCCGACGGACGGGAAGATCTACTTCGACGGCAAGGACATCACGGGGTACAGCCGCCGGCAAATGCGCGAGGTCCGGAAGGGGATGCAGATCGTCTTCCAGGACCCGTACGCCTCGCTGAACCCGCGTATGACCGTCCGCGAGATCGTCGCCGAGCCGCTGCGGATCAACGGGCTCTACGACCGCAAGTCCGGACGCAGGCGCGTGGAGGAGCTGCTGCGCACCGTCGGCCTCTCGCCCGAGCACGCGAACCGCTTTCCGCACGAGTTCTCCGGCGGCCAGCGGCAGCGGATCGGGATCGCGCGCGCCCTCGCGCTGAATCCGCGCGTCGTCATCCTCGACGAGCCCGTCTCCGCGCTCGACGTGTCGATCCGCGCGCAGGTGATCAACCTGCTCGAGGCGCTCCAGCGCGACCTCGGCCTGACCTACGTCTTCGTCGCGCACGACCTGTCCGTCGTCCGCCACGTCTCGGACCGAGTGGCCGTGATGTACCTCGGCAAGGTGGTCGAGATCGGCACGCGCGAGGAGATCTACCATCGGCCCACGCATCCCTATCCGCAGGCCTTGCTGTCGGCCGTGCCGATCGAGGATCCCGTCGACCGCGGCAAGCGCGAGCGGATCGTCCTCACCGGCGACGTGCCGAGCCCCGCGAACCCGCCCTCCGGCTGCCGCTTCCGCACCCGCTGCTGGAAGGCCCAGGAGATCTGCTCGATCGAGGAGCCGGCGCTGATCGACCGCGGTCACGGTCACCCGAGCGCATGTCACTTTGCAGAGCCGCTGGCGCCGCTGGCATTGACCTCCGACGGCGCCCACGGCACGACCTCTCCGTAGGATGTCGATGATGGCTGCTCGCCGACTTGCCGCTCTCGCGGCACTCACGCTCGCGCTGCTCG
>JAWVCV010000050.1:0-2748 GCA_033858115.1 Gaiellaceae bacterium | reverse complement strand
ACGCCGGCAACGGCGAGATCCTCCACCTCTTCGGCACCGAGGAGCAGAAGGAGCAGTTTCTGAAGCCACTCGTCGAGGGCACGGTGCGCTCGTTCTTCTCGATGACCGAGCCCGAGGTCTCCGGCGCGGATCCGACCGAGTTGCGGACGACCGCCGTGCAGGACGGAGACGAGTGGGTGATCAACGGCCACAAGTGGTTCTCGTCCTCCGCAGAGGGCGCGGCATTCGGGATCGTGATGGCGGTGACCGACCCCGACGCGCCACCGCACCGGCGCATGAGCCAGATCCTCGTGCCGGCGGACGCGCCCGGCTACGAGCTGATCCGGCCGATCCCGGTGCTGGGGCACGCCGGCCGCGGCTGGTCGACGCACTGCGAGGTGCGCTACCAGGACGTCCGGGTGCCGCGGGAGAACGTGCTCGGCGAGCCGGGGGATGGCTTTCGGATCGCGCAGAAGCGGCTCGGCCCGGGGCGGATCCACCACGTCATGCGCTGGCTCGGCCAGATGCAGCGTGCCTTCGAGCTGATGTGCCGGTACTCGCTCGACCGCGAGGTGGGCGGCGCGCCGCTGGCCGAGAAGCAGACGGTGCAGAACTGGATCGCCGACTCGGCCGCCGAGATCCAGGCGTGCCGGCTGATGACGCTCGATGCCGCACGCAAGCTCGACGAGGGCGACGAGGCGCGTGTCGAGGTCTCCCTGATCAAGTTCTACGCCGCGCGCGTGCTCAACGACGTCATCGACCGCGCGATCCAGACCCACGGCGCGCGGGGGCTGACCGACGAGACGCCGCTCGGCGCCATGTCGCAGCAGGCGCGCGGCGCCCGGATCTACGACGGCCCGGACGAGGTGCACCGGATGGTCGTCAGCCGCCGCATCCTCAAGGAGTTCGCGGACGGCGGGACGTACGAGTTCGGCTAGACCTGCTCCGGAGCCAGCGCGCGGCGGCGTTGCATGTCAGCTGTCGGCTGGACGACCTTCCAGACGAGCCCGAGCCGGCGCATCAGCCGGATCACGAGGCCGCCGATGTCGAGCTCCCACGGCTTGAGTCCGTGGAACGCCGACGCCGGGAACGCGTGGTGGTTGTGGTGCCACGACTCCCCGAGCGAGATCCACGAGAGCCACCAGACGTTGCGCGACTCGTCCTTGACCTGGAACCGGCGGGAGCCGACGAAGTGACAGACGGAGTTGACCGACCACGTGATGTGGTGGAGAAGGAAGATCCGGATCAGGCCGCCCCAGAAGAGCGCCTGCAGGCCGGCGCCGAGGGTGCCACCCCAGAGCCATCCTGCCAGGAACGGGAGCGCGAGGGACAAGACCACCCAGACGCCGAAGAGGCGAGAGATCACGACCATGGCCCGCTCGGCGAGCAGGTCCTTCGCGTACTTCGTCCACTCGGCCCGGCCGACGTTCCGGAAAAGCCAGCCGACGTGGGCGTGCCAGAGGCCGGCGATCTTGCCGCGCAACCCGGGCGCGAAGCCCGCGTGCGGCGAGTGCGGGTCGCCCTCCCGGTCGGCGAAGCTGTGGTGCTTGCGATGGTCCGAGACCCAGCGGATCACGGGCCCCTGCACCGCCATCGAGCCGAGCACCGCGAGGCCGTAGCGGACGATGCGGAACGTCTCGTAGGAGCGATGCGTGAAGAGGCGGTGGAAGCCGATCGAGATCCCCAGGCACGTCAGCACGTAGCCGACGCCGAGGATCGTGACGTCACGCCACGTCACGTAGTTGCCCCACAGGAAGAAGATCGAGGCCACGAAGCCGGCGAACGGGATCGTGACGCCGACGAGGTTGAAGGCCTTCTGACTCCGGGACATCCTCGCGGAGCGTAGCTGGGAGAACGGTCGGCTGTGCGCTCCGTTGCCTCGATCCTCCCTAGCGGCATAAGGTACGCCGGCCGATGGCCCTGCTCTCGCTGCGGAATGTGACCCGTCGCTTCGGCGGGATCGTCGCGCTCGACGGCGTGTCGTTCGACGTGCCCGAGGGGCAGATCGTCGGCCTGATCGGGCCGAACGGAGCCGGCAAGACGACCGCGTTCAACGTGATCACGCGGCTGTACACGCCGAACGAGGGCGAGGTCGAGTTCGCGGGCGAAACCCTGCTGAGGACGCCCGTGCACGGGATCGTCCGGCGCGGGATCGCCCGCACCTTCCAGAACGTCGAGCTCTTCAAGACGATGACGGTGCTCGACAACGTGCTCGTCGGGGCGCACACACGCAGCCGGACTGCCGACGCCGACGCGCGCGAGGCGATCGAGTACGTCGGCCTTGCGGCGATCGCGCAGCGGCCGGTCTCCGGTCTTCCCTTCGGGACGCTGAAGCGGGTCGAGCTGGCGCGGGCGCTCGTCTCGCGGCCCAGGCTCTTGCTGCTCGACGAGCCCGCCGGCGGCTTGAACCACGAGGAGGTGGGCGAGCTCGGCCGGTTCATCCAGCAGATCCGCGAGGACCGCGACCTGACCGTGCTCCTCGTCGAGCACCACATGAACCTCGTGATGGGGATCTCAGACCACGTCGCGGTGATGAACTTCGGCAAGAAGATCGCCGACGGCACGCCGGCCGAGGTGCGCGCGAACCCGGCCGTGATCGAGGCCTATCTCGGCACCGAAGAGACCGAACGAGATGCCGCAGAGGAGCCGAATGGCGCTCCTTGAGCTGCGCGACGTCGAGGCGCGCTACGGGCCGGTGCGCGCGCTCGACGGGGTCTCACTGGCGGTCGACGAGGGGCAGATCGTCGCCGTGCTGGGCGCCAACGGCGC
>JAWVCV010000049.1:0-12739 GCA_033858115.1 Gaiellaceae bacterium | reverse complement strand
CCCGCGGATGGCCATCTTGCGCAAGAAGGCAGGTGGCGAACGGGACTCGAACCCGCGACCACCGGGACCACAACCCGGGGCTCTACCAACTGAGCTACCGCCACCTCGGCGAGTACAGGATAGCTGGCAGCCGTGGGGCATACTGGCCGCGACGGCCCCGTAGCTCAGTGGATAGAGCGGCAGGCTTCGAACCTGCGCGCGGAGGTTCAATTCCTCCCGGGGCCATCCTTTCCGCGCAAGATCGGAATCTGCGGGAGCAGACTCCGATCGCGCAAAGATCCCTAAAGGGGCCGCTTCGCGGCCCGGGCCCTCTAGCCATCGGCCTCCACTCGCGCTATCTATCCTTGGTGCACGCGGGCGTGGCGGAACTGGCAGACGCGCCGGGTTTAGGTCCCGGTGGGCTTCGGCCCTTGGAGGTTCAAGTCCTCTCGCCCGCACTTTCCGGCGCAAGCGCCTGTGTTTGCGATTTGTAAGACATAGGCGAACGATGCTTCCGGTCGGGCCGAAACGAGAACAAGTGGTCCCTGAAGCAACTCTGAGGAGGGGACTCACATGCAGAAGCACCGAACTCTCGGGCGCAGCCTGGCTGCGATCGCGGCGGGCTCGCTGGCCGCGCTCAGCTTCGCGGCCGTCGCGACGGCCGCGGCGCCCACGAACAGCGCACCGCCCACGATCACCGGAACACCCCGGGTGGGCGAGACGCTGACGGCCCAGAACGGAACCTGGACGAACAACCCGACGTCGTTCCAGTACCAGTGGCAACGGTGCGACGGCGCCGGCGCCAGCTGCACCAACGTGGCCAGGGCGGTCGAGAAGACGTATCTCTTGACGGCGGCGGACGCGAGCAGGACGATGCGCGTCCGCGTGCTGGCCGTGAACGCCGACGGCTCCAACTCGGCGCGCTCGAATCCGACTGCCGTCGTGACCGCGAGCGCGGCGCCGCAGAACACCGCCCGGCCGACGATCACCGGCGACGCCCGGGTCGGCGAAGAGCTGGCGGTAGAGGAAGGCACGTGGACAAACACCCCGACCGCGTACGCTTACCAGTGGCAGCGGTGCGACATCGACGGCACCGGGTGCCTGCCGGTCGCGGGCGCGACCGGGAAGACGTACGGCGTCCGCAACGCCGACCTCGGCTTCCGCCTGCGCGTCACGGTCACGGCCCGCAACGCGAACGGCTCCGGTTCCGCGAACTCTGCGGTGACGCCGATCGTCGTTCCCACCGTGACGGTGACGAACGAGCGGCCGACGCTGTCGATCGTCTCGGTGCGGATCCTCGGCAACCGCGTCTACGCCCGGTTCCGGGTCTGTGACGACACGAGGAAGAACCTGACGATCCTGGCGACCGACTCGCGGCCGGCCCGGGCTTCCCACACACGGCGCTTCTCGACGCTGATCGCGCCGAATCCGTGTGGCGTCTATACCCGGAGCTGGGTACCCGTGCAGCGGTTCCGCGGCAAGGGGCGGTACACGGTGACGCTCCGCGCCCGGGACACGTCCGGGCTGACGAGCGCCCCGGCCCGCCGCACGTTCGTCCGCTAGCTGCAGCCCTCGTGGAGGGGCGCCGCGAGGCGCCCCTCCACCTGGGGAATGCCTTCGTTGCGCCCGGGAGGATTCGAACCTCCGACCAACGGATTAGAAGTCCGTCGCTCTGTCCACTGAGCTACGGGCGCTTGCCGACAGCGTAACGGCGCTTCAGGCTACGAACGAACGCCGAAGTCGGACGTGACGATGGTCACGTCGCGACCGCCGTACACGCCCGGAGCCGACGCGACCGACACGGCCGACAGCCCCACCTCGCGCCACCGGGGCGTGAGGATGTTCTTGCGGTGCGGCGGGCTTGCCATCCACAGCTTGAGCGCGGCGGCGGCATTGAGCGAGCCCGTCGACCAGAGCAGGTTCTCCCCCACCGCCCAGCTGCGGTAGCCGCCCGGTCCGTACCAGCGCTTGACGCGCCGCCAGAACTCGGAGCCGTCACGTGACTCGTGCGCGAAGAAGCCGAACTTCCCCATTGCGTGGGAGTGGGTGTCGGCGGCGGATGAGAGCGGCCGCGAGAGCTTGAGCGGGGTCAGCCCGTGCGCCCGGCGGATCGCGTTCAGCTGGCCGAGCACCTCAGCTTCGAGCTGGTTCGCCGACGCGATCGTCCGCGCCGGCTTTCCCGTTGCGTGCGCGCCGGAGGCGCTGATGCCCAAGACCACGAGGACAGCGAGCAGAAGCGCAGCACGGAGGCGATAACCCATGCTCTGACCATCGGAACGGCACCGCGGAAGTGCATGGCCCGAAAGGGGTAAATGGTGCTACGAAATGGGTAAACCTGCTAGACCGTCTCGGGGCCGAGCCGGGCACCGCGGTGCTTCAGCCAGTCGCGGAGGATCACCTGGATCGCTCCGGCGACCGGGATCGCCGCCAGGGCGCCGATCACGCCCCCGAGCTCGGCGCCGATCAGCACGGCGATCAGCACCGCGAGCGGCGAGAGCTGAACCGTCCGCCCGTAGACCACGGGCTGGAGCACATGGTTCTCGAGCTGCTGGTAGACGATGAAGAAGACGAGGACGATGATTCCCGCCGTCGTCGAGTGGAGGAACGCCACCGTCGTGACGATGATCGCCGCGATTGTCGCCCCCGCGAGCGGGATCAGGTCGAGGATGGCGACGAGCAGCCCGAGGGCGACCGCGTAGGGAACGCCGACGGCGAGGAAGACGATCGTCGAGATGACACCCGCGATCAGGCTGATCGTCAGGTTGCCGGTCACGTAGCCGCCAATCGTGCGGTAGATGTCGTGCCCGATCGCCCGCCAGCGCGGCTGCTTGTCTGCGGACAGCAGTCCGTAGAGGCGCTCCATCCAGGCTGGCCCCTCGAGCAGCATGAACAGGGTCAGGAACGCGATCGTCACCGTGGCGATGACGGCGGTGACGACCCCCTTCGTGACCGCGAGCGCGGTGCCGGAGAGGCCGAGCACCTTCGATGCGCCGCCCTGGGAAAGGGCGTCGCGGACGCGCTCGGTGATCTGGTACTCGCGCTCGAGGAAGCCGAGCTTCCCCTTGCCGGCGGTCAGATCCTCCACATAGTCGGGGACGGCGTCGACGAAGTCGTTCACCTGACCCACGATCGTCGGGACGATGGTCGCGGCCAGCGCCGCGATGGCGACGATCGCGGCGATGAAGGTGATCGCGACGGCGAGGCCGCGTCGTTTGACGCCGTGCTCCACCAGCCACTCGACAGCGGGATTGAGAGCGAGTGCGAGGAAGAGCGCGACGAAGATCCAGATCAGGATCGACCGGGCGCTCTGGACGATCTGGATCATCACGAGCGCAGCGAGGATGATCCCGAGCACGACGAGGACCGTGCGGGGGCGAAAGTGCACGAGGCGCTCTTCCAGCATCCCGGCGAGGATAGGCGGCACCGCGGACGGCGCAGTGACTCGAGCCAGAGCGGGTGGCGGGAATCGAACCCGCGTAACTAGCTTGGAAGGCTAGGGCTCTACCATTGAGCTACACCCGCGCGAGGTGACGTAGCGTAGCCGCCGTGGATCCGTATGCGTGGCCCTGGAATCCCGAGGCCCTGACCATCGTGCCGGCCATGGCGATCGGCTACGTGTGGGCTGTGCGGCGCTTCCCGACGCCCCGCTGGCGGATCGCGTGCTACGCGGCATCGATCGCGTTGCTGCTGGCCGTCTCGGTCACGCCGATCGAGACGATCGCGCTCCACTACCTGCTCTCCGTGCATCTGATCCAGAACGTCGTGCTCGCGGAATGGGCGCCCGCTCTCTTCGCTCTGGGGATCCCGCCTGCGCTTGCCGTGCGTGCGCCGCGGGTGCCCGCCCTGCCGGCGCTGGCGCTCTGGGTCGTCAACTACAGCGTCTGGCACCTGCCCTGGGTGTACGACGCGGCGCTTCGCCATCCGCACTCGCTCCTGCACCTGGAGCACGCCCTCTACTTCCTCACCGGCGTCCTGCTGTGGTGGCCCGTCGTCCACGGCTCGCTCTCGTCCGGAGCGAAGGCCGCGTACCTCTTCGGAGCCTTCCTGCTCGCGAGCCCGATCGGGCTCCTGATGGCACTCGTGCCCGAGCCGATCTACGACTTCTATGCCGATGGGCCGGGTCTCTGGGGCCTCTCGCCGCTCTTCGACCAGCAGATCGCCGGCGTCGGAATGGCCGCGGCCGAGGCCGTTGTCTTCTTCGCCGCCTTCGCGTTCTACGTCACGCGCTTCTTCGCAGAGCAGGACGCCGAGACTTGAGGACGAATGTCACAAGCATGAACCTGCTCCGACGCCTGCTCCGATCGCTGCTGGGCTCGAAGTCGACTACGGAACCGGCCGACGAGCGCCGCTCAGGTAACGACCGCCGCGCGGGCCGGGAGCGTCGCTCCGGAACAGCAGCGCCACTCGGCAGCGATCGCCGCTCCGGCAAGGATCGGCGCGCCGGCAGCGACCGCCGCAACGAGAGCTAGCCCCTCTCACACGCCGGCCTGACGAGCTCGCGGGCCGCGAAGCGGCCCCTTCAGGGGTCTTCGCGCGATCGGAATCTGCTCGGCCGATCGCGCAAAGCTAGCCCCTCTCAAAGGCCGGCTGACGAGCTGGCGGGCCGCGAAGCGGCCCCTTCAGGGATCTTCGCGCGATCGGAATCTGCTCGGCAGATTCCGATCTTGCGCAATAAGGTCGGGGCGGCCGGATTCGAACCGGCGACTTCTCGCTCCCAAAGCGAGCGCGCTACCAGGCTGCGCCACGCCCCGTTCGACTGAGTGTAGAGCCGAGGCTCGCTGGTAGCGTCGCGGGCCGATGGCCGACGTGGCGTATATCCCGGGAGAGCCGGGACGGGAGCGGCGGCCCGCCGTCGGCTACGCGATGATCATCTTGGCGGCGCTCCTCTTCGCGCTCAACGGCACCGTCTCGAAGGTAGTGCTCCAGTCCGGGATCTCGTCGCTCGAGCTGACCCAGGTGCGTGCGACGGGCGCGTTCCTCGGCTTCGCGATCATCCTCGCAATCTCGCGGCGGGAGAGCCTGCGCCTGACGCGGCGCGAGCTCCCCTACCTCGCCGCCTTCGGCGTCGCCGGTGTCGCGCTCGTCCAGTGGCTCTACTTCGTCTCGATCGGCAGGCTGCCGATCGGGATCGCGCTCCTGATCGAGTACCTCGCGCCGATCCTGATCGCGGTCTGGGCGTGGGCCGTCTTCAAGGAGCAGATCAGGCGCCGGATCTGGGCCGCGCTCATGCTCGCCCTCGCCGGGCTCTCACTGGTCGTCGAGATCTGGAGCGGGATCTCCCTGGACGGCCTGGGCGTTGCGGCCGCGCTCTGCGCCGCAGGCGCCTACGCCGTCTACGTGCTGATGGCCGAGCATGCGGTGAGGTGGCGTGACCCCGCGTCCCTCACGGCCTACGGCTTCTTCTTCGCGGCGCTCTTCTGGGCCGTGGTGCACCCCGTTTGGCGCTTCCCCGTAGGCCGGCTCGGCGACAGCGTCTCGCTCCTCGGCCACCTGGAGCGGTTCTCGCTCCCGGTCTGGCTGCTCCTCCTCTACGTCATCGTCGCCGGAACGATGATCACGTTCCTCCTCGTCGCGGCGGCGCTGCGGCACATCTCGGCCACCCGGGTGGCGATCGTGGCGATGCTCGAGCCCGTCGGCGCGAGCGCCGTTGCCTTCCTCTGGCTCGGCGAGTCGTTCGGCTCGGCGCAGCTGCTCGGGGGCGGGATCGTGCTCACGGCGATCCTCCTCGCCCAAACAAGTCGTTAACAACCGATCCCTCGGCCGAGGGATGGCCACATCCGGTAGTGTCGGCAAACTTTTGCGAGGTATGCCGATTACAAATCATATTCGAGCGGCCGTTTTAGCAGCTTTTATCGCTCTGGCCCTCATTCCTGCGGGCTCGGCTGCGACTCTCAGCAAGAGCGAGCGGACCTTGCTCGGCGCCGTCAACGACGTGCGAGCGGCGCACAACCTGCGACCTCTCAGGGTTGACGCAAGGCTCGTCAGTACCGCCCGTGCCTACTCGGCGACGCTGCTCCAGCAGGACGTCTTCACGCACGGCGCGTTCGCCGAGCGCATCGCCCGCAGCGGCGCCCGCGGCCCGGCCTTCGGCGAGAATCTCGCCTGGGGGACCGGCCGGTTCGCCCGCGCCTCCCGCGTCGTCCAGATGTGGATGGCGAGTCCAGGACACCGCGCCAACCTGCTCCGCCCTGGGTGGACGCGCATCGGCCTCGGCGCCCGCTCAGGCAACTTCATGGGCTACGACGGCGCGGTCGTGATCACCGCGGACTTCGCCGGCTCCTGAGCCTCCGGCTGGCTACGTCTCCGCCATCAGAGCACGGAGCTCGCTGAGTTTCTCGCGCCGCAGCTCGTCGCGCTCGCCGCGGTTGAGGCGGTCGAGCAGCGCCCGGACGAGAGGCGCCAGCTCGACGGGGTTGAACGGCTTCGTGATGTAGTCGACCCCGCCGATGTCGAGACCGCGCGCGCGGTCTCGGAACTCGGCCCGCGCGGTCAGGAAGATGATCGGGATCGTCGCGGTCCGCTCATCCTCGAGCAGCGCCTCCGCCACGCCCCATCCGTCAAGCCCCGGCATCATCACGTCGAGCAGGATCACGTCCGGCTCCTCGGCCTGGGCGGTCTCGAGGCCCGAGGGCCCGTCTCCCGCCTCGAGCACGGACATCCCCTCAGCCTCGAGATTGACACGGCAGAGCAGCCGAATCGGCGCTTCGTCGTCGATCACGAGAACCCTAGTCATGCCCTGGTCGACTCTCATACCCTGATCTGTCATGTCTCAGTCGCGGCCGCGCGAAGCTCGAGCACGAACGTCGAGCCTTGACCTTCGTCCGAGTCGACCCAGATCCTGCCGCCCATCGCCTTGACGAGCCCGTCCGCGAGGAAGAGGCCGAGGCCGGTCGCCCCGGCGCCGACGGCCCCCGCGGCCGCGTCGCCGCGGTAGAACTTCCGGAAGATCCGCTCGCGCTCGGCGTGCGGGATCCCCACGCCTTCGTCTTCGACACTCACCTCGACGGCGTCGTTGCGGCGCCGGGCCGCCACGGTGACGGTCCCCCCCGCGGGCGAGTAGCGCACGGCGTTGTCGAGGAGGTGCGCGAGGACCTGGCCGAGCTTCTCGCCGTCCGCCTCGGCCGAGAGGGGCTCGTCCGGGAGCGCGACGACGAAGCGGTGTCCGACCTGGCCGTCGGCTGCCTCGACCGTGCGCACGACCTCGCTGACGACGGCGGCCACGTCGGTGTCGGCGAGCTGCACGGCCATGTCGCCGCCGTCGAGCTGCGCAACCGACAGGAGCCGGTCGACGATCGCGGTCAGCCGCTCCGACTCGGACGCGATGTAGCGGAGGAACGTCGCCCGCTCCTCGTCGCCGAAGAGCACGTCCTGGCGCAGCAGCGTCTCGGCGAAGCCGTAGATGGAGGTCAGGGGCGTTCGCAGCTCGTGCGAGACGGTCGAGACGAAGTCGGACTTCATCTGCTCGACGCTGCGCTCGGCGGAGATGTCGCGGAACGCGTAGATCCGCCCGGCCACCGCCCCCGCCGGGTCGGTCATGATCGCCTCGCTGAGCGAGAGCCAGACCTCCTCGCCGCCTCGGCGAATCGGGACGAGCCGGCTGCCTCCGACCACGTCCTCGCCGGCCTCGAGCGGGCGGCCGAGGGCCTGCAGCGGCGTCCGGCCGAGGGCGTCGCTCGCGGGGACGCCTGTGACGCGCTCGGCGGCCGGGTTCCAGAGCACGACCTCGCCGTCGCGGTCGACCGCGACGATCCCGTCGGCGACGTTGGCGAGGATCGCCTCGCTGCGCTGCTGCTCGTGGCTGACGCCCTGGTAGAGCTCCGCGTTCGAGCGGGCGGCCGCCGCGTTCGCCGCGAGAGCGTGCATCGCTTCGGCTTCCTCCTCCCGCCACTCGCGCGGCCGGCGAAAGTAGACCGCGAGGATGCCGTGCACCGACTCCTCGTGCCCGATCATCGGGACGCCCAGGTACGCGACGTACCCGGCGGCGAGCATCGGGTCCGCGTGCGCGACGCGCCCGTCGTCCCGCACGTCGGCGATCGCCCGCGTCGCGCGCGCCTGCACGATGTCGCCGACGAGCCAGCCGGTCGAGGGAGCCCGAGCGCCGATCGCCTCGAGCTCGCCGCTGCCGGTGGCGGCGCGGACGACGACCTCGTCGCCTTCCAGCACGCGCACCGAGGCGCCGTCGGCGCCGAGCAGCTGCACGGCGTGCCGGACGGCCTGGTCGAGCACGTTGTCCGGGTCGAGCTCGCCGGCCAGCTCGCGCCCGGCGCGGGCCAGGCGCTGCGCGAGCGAGCGGGACCGCCGCTCGCGCTCGTACAGCTCGCTGCGCTCGAGCGCGCCGCGAGCCGCCCCGGCGACGTGGCCGGCAAGCTCGAGCTGCGCGTCGTCGAAGACCTCCTCGTGGTGGAAGAAGACGAGCACGAGTCCCTGCTCCTCGCCGCCGGGCTCCGGCAGCGGCACCGCGAGCAGAGAGCGGCGACCGGCCGCCTCGGCCGCTTGCGCGAGGCCGTCCCCGAAGCGGCTGTCGTCGCGGAGCCGCCTCGACGCCAGCACCTTGCCGGTGCTGGCGCATTCCTTCAGCGCCGCCCGGGCCGCGTCTTCGCGGAGGTAGGCCGCCAGCTCCTCCGCGAGCTCGTGGGCGCCCGCCAGCTCGAGCTCGCCGCCGACGGACCGGAGGACGGCGGCCGAGTCGCCGCCGAGAGCGTCCGCCGCCGCCTGCGCGACGGCGTCCAGCGTCGCGTCGGCCGACAACGGCTCGCTCAGCACGGCGGCGATGCGATAGAAGCCGCGCTCGACTTGCGCCTGGCGCTCACTCTCCTCGTAGGCCTCGGCATTGCGCAGGGCGATCGAAGCCAGGTTCGCGAACGCTTCGATCAGCCGCAGGTCCGAGTCGTCGAAGCGAGGCTCGCGGGAGCGGACGCCGAGCACTCCGCGCAACTCGCCGAACGAGGAGATGGGGGCATCGAGCTCTTCGGCGAACTCTGTGTCGCCACGCTCGGCAACCGGGGTCCGGCGCAAGACCGGCTTCCCGGTCGCGACCGCCTGACCGATCGCGTCGTCGAGCGGAACCGTACGACCCACCTCGGTCTCGGGAAGCCCGAGCACGGCGCGGCAGACGAGCTCGGAGCCGCCGGGGATCATCGTCCAACACACGGCGGCGTCGGCGTTGACGAGCAAGAGCATCTCCTGCACGAGCCGTTCGATCACCACGTCGAAGCGCAGGTCGCTCGTGAGGGCCTCGCCCGCCTTCAGCAGCGCTTGATGCTCGGCCAGGCGGCGGTCGCTCTCGCGCAACAGCCGGCTGGTGTCGATCGCGATCGCCGCCTCGTGCGCGACCGCCTTCGCCAGCGAGATCTCCGCTGCGCTCCAGTCACTCGGCTCGGCGCGGTGAAAGCCGAGCACGCCGATCACGCGCTCGAAGGCGACGATCGGCGTCGCGAGCACGGCCCGGACGTTCCGGTCGACGAGCTCTCGCACGTCGCCGAGCGTCGCGTCGTGCAGCTCCGGAGCCTCGAGCAGGTCGCGAACCGCGACCGTTCGCGCCTCGCGGACGGCCAGGTTCGAGACCGGTAGCCGGCTCGCGTCGCCCAACGGCTGCACGCCCTCCACACTCCACTCCGCGAGCACCGGTCGCGCCTCGCCGAGCCCGCCGAGCCGGATGAAGCAGCGCTCGACGCGCGCGGCCTTCGCCGTCTCCTCGACCGCGACGTGGAGCATCTCGTCGAGGTCGCGGCGCGACCGCACCTCGTGCGAGATCCGCGCGATCAACCGCTCCCGCTCGAGTGCGGCCGCGAGCGCGTCGGCCGACTGGGCGCGTGCCAGCGCCAGCCCCGCCTCCGCGGCGAGCGTCTGCATCAGCGCGAGCTCGTCGTCAGAGAAGACTCGCGGCTGACGCGTCGCCGCGAAGACCACCCCGATCACCTCGTCCTCGGAGCGCATCGGCACGAACGCGCAGCTCTTCGCATGGGTGATCGCGTTCAGGCGCCGGTTGACGATCGCCGAGCTCTCTGCGTCGAACACCGCGAACGCCGCGCCCTCGCGCACGGCGGTGCTGATTCCGGACGTCTCACTGTCCAGATCGAGCTCCTGCCCGATCATCCGCTCGTTGTCGCGACCGCCGTCGCGGGCCGCAACCACGCGCGCCCGGCGAGTGTCCTCGTCGACCAGCACCAGGTTGGCCAGGTCGAGCGCGAACAGCTCTGCGATCTCGTCGAGCAGCAGGCGCGCGATCTCATCGGTTCCCTCCGCGTCGAGGAGGCCGTGCGAGAGGCTGCCGATCCGCTCGAGCTCACGGTCGCGCAGCGACGACCGCCGCTCCGCTTCGCGGGTGCGCTGGACGCCGCTCGCCAGCAGGCCGCGGTCAGCCCAGTTGCGGCCGACGACGACGCCGGGTACGAGTGCGAGCGCGATCGCGGGAAAGGACACGAACGCGTTGCCGCCGATCGGCTCGTGCTCGACCAGGACCTGGATGCCGACCACAGCCGCCGCCAGCCCCACGAACGGGAACGTCAGCGCGGTCGCGAACCCGGGGTCCCTGACGTGCCCCCCTTCGCGCCGCAGCGCCGCGACGAGCGCCATGCCCACGCTGAGATAGAGCGCCGCCAGAAGAAGCAACGGCACCGCGTTGAACAGCACCGCCTGGGTCTGCGTATTCACTGGGCGCACGCATGATAGTGCGACCCATGCCGCTTTGAAAGATGGGCCATCCGGCCTATTGGAACGGGTCCCTGGCAGGCGTTAGCGTGGCACGTACTGGGCGATGCTAACCGCGCATGCGCGGCGAGCATTCAGAAGGCCCTGCCGCGACGACCCCCCGACGCGGCAGGGCCTTTTTTCTGCCCGGACCCGGCCCGCCCCGGCGGGCCGCCGCTACGATCGTCGGGATGGTCGAGCGCGTTCTCCTCGCCTCTCCCCGCGGCTACTGCGCCGGGGTCGAGCGCGCCGTCGAGACGGTCGAGCTCGCGCTCGAGCACTACGGCCCCCCGGTCTACGTGCGCAAGCAGATCGTCCACAACATCCACGTCGTCCGGGAGCTCGAGGCGCGCGGCGCGATCTTCGTCGAGTCCGAGGACGAAGCGCCCGAGGGCGCGACGATCGTCTTCTCAGCCCACGGCGTCAGCCCGTCCGTGAACGCGGCCTCTGCGCTGCTCGCCCACAACATCATCGACGCCACCTGCCCGCTCGTCACGAAGGTGCACGTGCAGGCACGCCGGTACGCGGCGGACGGCTACACGGTCATCCTGATCGGCCACGCCGGCCACGAGGAGGTCGTGGGGACGATGGGCGAGGCGCCCGACGCGACCGTGCTCGTCCAGGACGTCGCCGAGGCCGAGGCACTCGACCTGCCCACGGACGCGAGGGTGGCCTACATCACTCAGACGACGCTGTCCGTCGACGAGACCGCCGAGATCATCGGCGTGCTGCGCCGGCGCTTTCCCCAGATCCACGCGCCGAAGAAGGAGGACATCTGCTACGCGACCTCCAACCGGCAGTGGGCGGTGAAGGAGATGCTCGCCGAGGTCGACCTCCTGCTCGTGATCGGCTCGCGCAACTCCTCGAACTCGAACCGGCTCGTCGACGTCGCCCGCGCGGGCGGTGTCGCCTCGCAGCTGATCGACGACGAGACCGAGATCGATGAGGCGTGGCTCGACGGTGTCACCACGGTCGGTGTCACCTCGGGCGCGTCGGCGCCGGAGAAGCTCGTCGGCCGCGTCTGCGACTGGTTCCGCGCCCGAGGCGTCGAGCGGATCGAGCCGTTCCGGATGGTGGACGAGGACGTCACCTTCCGGCTGCCGGTCGAGCTCCGCAGAGAGCTCGCTCTGGCTGAGTCGCAACGCTAGCTACTGATCGATGCGGCGGCGCCCCGGGTGGGCGACCTTGGCGATCTGCGGCTCGGCGACGCCGTCGGTCTCGAGGGAGACTGCGAGCACCTCGGCCTTGATCCAGTCGGCATGGTGCTCGACCAGGTCGGCGTCCTCCTGCGGCAGCGTCACGGCGATCCGGTCGGTCAGCGCGAGACCCTGCTCCTTGCGCATCGTGTTCAGCGTGTGGATCAGGTCGTAGACGCGACCCTCGAGCTCGAGCTCTGCGTCGAGCGCGGTGTCGAGCGCGACCGTGATGCCCTCGTCCGACGCGACGGCCCAGCCCTGCTTGCCCGACCGCTCGACGAGCACCTCGTCGGGCCCGAGCTCGTGGCCGAGCACGCGGAAGCCGCCGTTGTCCAGCTGCTCGAACTCCCCGGCGGCGAGCGCGGCGCGGACTGGACCGAGCTCCCTCCCGAGCTTCGGCCCGAGCACGGGCAGGTGCGGCTTCACGTGCAGCTCCGTCGCCTCCACCGGCCCGAAGTCGATGCTCTTCACGCGCAGCTCGTCGCGGAGCTCGTCCGCGTGCGGCTTCGCGAGTGGCGCCCCCTCGACGACGAGCCTGCGCAGCGGTTGCCGCAACTTCAAGCGCGAGGCGGCCCGCGCCTGGTGGCCCAGGCCGACCACCCGGCGGACCTCCGCGACCTCCGCGAGCATGTCCTCGTCGGGGTCGGGCGCATCCGGCCAGCCGGCCAGATGCACCGACGCCGGCGGCTTCCCGTCCGCGTCGCGAACAAGGATCTGCCACAGGTGGTCGCTGAGGAACGGCATCACCGGCGCGACGACGCGGAGCGACTGCGCGAGCGCGAACCAGAGCACGTGCAGCGCGACGCGGTCGCCTTCCCAGAACCGCCGCCGGGAGCGGCGGATGTACCAGTTCGAGAGGTCGTCGAGGAACGCTT
>JAWVCV010000048.1:0-7060 GCA_033858115.1 Gaiellaceae bacterium | reverse complement strand
GACGGGACGTCGCTGCGCGAGGCGATGGCCTCCGCCGGCCATGAGATCGATCGGGCAGGCGAAGCCGAGCGGGCGGGAGAAATCGGCGCCTACTTCGAGCTGCACATCGAGCAGGGGCCGGTGCTCGAGGCGGAGGGAAGAGAGATCGGGGTCGTCACCTCGATCGTCGGGCTGCGCGGCTACCGCGTTCGCCTCCACGGCCAGGCGAACCACGCCGGCACGACGCCGATGAGCCTCCGCCGCGACGCGCTCGCCGGCGCGGCACGCATCGCGCTCGAGCTCAGGGATGCGGCCCGCGCGCGCGAGGCGGTGACGGCCAACGTCGGCAAGCTCGCCGTCGAGCCCGGCGGCGCGAACGTCGTTCCCGGCCTCGCCGACTTCACGATCGACGTCCGCGCGACGACGACCGCCGGCATGGCCGAGCTCGAGGTGCTCGTCGAGGAAATCGTGGCACGGGTCGCGGCGGAGGAAGGTCTCGAGGCCGATCTGCAGCAGACCTTTGCGCTCGAGCCGCTCGAGCTCGATCCGGCGCTCGTCGATGTCGTCGAGCGCGCGGCGGCCGCCGAGGGCGCGACGTCACTGCGGCTGCCCAGCGGAGCCGGCCACGACGCCATGCTGATCGGCCGACGCGCTCCTGCAGCAATGATCTTCGTGCCGAGCCGTGGCGGCATCAGCCACTCGCCGGAGGAATACAGCTCCCCTGCACACGTCGAGCTGGGAATGCGCGTCCTTGCGGGCGCTCTTCGCCAGGTCCTGAGGACGGAATAAGGTGACATATGCGCGTTGTCGGTGTTGACATCGGTGGAACGTTCACGGACTTCATGCTCTACGACACGGAGTCCGGCGGCGTCCACGTCCACAAGGTTCCCTCCACCCCGGCGCAGCCGGAGCAGGCGATGGTCACCGGCCTGGCCGAGCTGTGCGCCGGCGCCGGCCTCACGCCGCGCGACGTGACCGGCGTCTTCCACGGCACGACCGTGGCCACGAACGCGGTGCTCGAGCACGAGGGCGCGGTGACCGGGATGATCACGACCCGCGGCTTCCGCGACATCGTCCACATCGGCCGCCATCAGCGGCCGCTCCACTACTCGGTCATGCAGGACATTCCCTGGCAGGCGCAGCCGTTCGTGCAGCGCCGCCACCGCAAGGTCGTGACCGAGCGGATCGTGCCGCCGACAGGCGACGTGCTGACTCCGCTCGATGAGGAGGAGGTGCGCGCCGCGGCACGGGAGCTGCGCGAGGAGGGCGTCGAGTCCGTCGCCGTCTGCTTTCTCTTCTCGTACCTGAACCCGGAGCACGAACGCCGCGCCGCCGCGATCGTGCGCGAGGAGATGCCCGACGCGTTCGTGACGACGAGCGCCGACATCTTCCCGCAGTTCCGCGAGTTCGAGCGCTTTACGACCGCCACGATGAGCGCCTTCGTCGGGCCCAGGACGGGGAACTACCTCGACCGGCTCGCGACTGCGCTCGCCTCGGAGGGAGTCGAGGGCGAGCTCCACGTGATGATGTCGAGCGGCGGCGTCGCGAGCGTGCGCACCGCCGCCGAGCGGCCGGTGACCCTCCTGCTGTCCGGTCCGGCGGCCGGGATCCTCGGCGGCCAGTGGGCGGGAGCGCTCGCCGACCGGCGGCGGCTGATCACCTTCGACATGGGCGGCACCTCGGCGGACATCGGGATCGTCACCGAGGACGGGGTCAGCGAGGCCTCGGCGCGCGACACGTGGGTCGGCGGCTATCCGCTCCTCGTTCCGATGCTCGACGTGCACGCGATCGGCGCGGGCGGCGGCTCGATCGCCTACGTGGACGAGGGCGGAGCCTTCCGCGTCGGCCCGCGGAGCGCGGGTGCGACACCGGGCCCGGCCTGCTACGGCTACGGCGGCCAGGAGCCGACGATCAGCGACGCCCACATCGTGCTGGGCCGGCTCGACCCGGAGCGCTTCCTCGGCGGCCGGATGAAGCTCGATCGCGATGCCGCAGTCGAGGTCGTCCAGAAGCTCGCCGGGGAGCTGGGGATGAGCCTGCTCGAGACGGCCGAGGGCATCCTCACGATCGCGAACTCGAACATGGCGCGCGCGATCCGCTCGCGCACGATCGAGAAGGGCCACGACCCGCGTGAGTTCGCCCTCGTCGCCTTCGGCGGCGCCGGGCCGCTGCATGCAGCCGAGGTCGCCGACTCGCTCGAGATCCCGGAAGTCCTCGTGCCGCCGCATCCCGGCATCACCTCCGCGGGCGGGCTGCTCACGAGCGACCTCAAGTACGACCAGATGCGCACCGTCTTCCAGCTGCAGGGGAGCGTCGACGCAGACCGGCTCAACCGCGAGCTGGACGGGCTCGAGGCGGAGCTGCGCGGCTGGCTCGAGCGTGACGGCGTCCCGACCGGCGACGTCGAGGTGATCCGGGCGCTCGACTGCCGCTACGTCGGCCAGGGCTACGAGCTGCGGGTCACGCTCGACGACGGGCCTTTCACGGACGAGGCGCTGGACCAGTTCCACCTCTTGCACGAGCGCGAGTACGGCAGCGCCTACGGCGACCCGATCGAGATCGTCAACGCCCGCGTCACGGCGATCGGCCGCCGGCCTGCGCTCGAGTCGCTGCCCGTCTCCAGTGGCAGCCTCGAGGAGGCGCTCGTCGGCGAGAGCGAGGGCGTCTTCCGGGTCGACGGCAACCTGCAGGCCCTGCAGACGCGGTTCTACGACCGTAACCTGCTCCCGCTCGACGAGACCGTCCCCGGTCCGGCCGTCGTCTTCCACCTCGACACCACGACCGTCGTCCCGCCCGGCTGGAACGCCCGCGCGGACTCCTCCGGCAACCTGATCCTGACGAAGGTGAGCGCCTCATGAGCACTGTCCAGACGAGAGTCGACCCGGTCACCGCCGCCGTCATCGCCGGCGCGCTCGACTCGATCGCGGTCGAGATGGGCCACAAGCTGGCCCGCATGGCCTACTCCTCGATCATCCGCGAGTCGGAGGACTTCGGCTGCGTCCTCTGCGACGCCGAGGGCCGCCAGCTGTGCGAGTCGGCCCAGTCGACGCCGCTGCAGTCAGGACCGATCCCCGGTTACATCGGCGGGATCAACCGGCGCTTTGCCGAGCTCGGCCTCGAGTGGAAGCCGGGCGACGTCGTCATCCACAACCATTCCTACTACGGCGCCTCGCACCAGCCGGACGTGGGCTTCGTCGTCCCCGTCTTCTACGACGGCGAGCTCGTCGGCTTCTCTGCGACGACCGCCCACCACCTCGACCTGGGCGCCCTGACGCCGGGGAGCTGCGGGATCGTCGACGCGACCGACGCGTACGCCGAGGGGCTCCAGTTCAACGCGATCAAGATCGAGGAGGAAGGTCGCCGGAACGACTTCATCTGGCAGATCCTTCGCGACAACTGCCGGGCGCCGCAGCTCGTCGTCGGCGACATGGAGGCGCAGGTGGTGGCGGCGAAGATCGGCGCCGGGCGCTTCGTCGAGCTGATCGACCGCTACGGCCTCGAGACGGTCCGGAACGCCAGCGAGGACCTGATGGACTACTCAGACCGGATGCTGCGGCGGGAGATCGAGAAGCTTCCCGACGGCACCTACGAGGCGGAGGGCTACCTCGACGGCTTCGTCGAGCATCCCGATCCCGCGTACAAGAACCTCAAGGTCAAGGTCGCCGTCACCGTCGAGGGGTCGGAGATCACCGTCGACCTGACGGGGACCGCGCCGCAGGTCGACCTGCCGATCAACATGCCCTTCGTCGGCACCGTCGACATCGCGATCTGGGTGACGCTGCGCTCGATCCTGCTCGACGCCTGGACGCACGACCCGGTGCCGACCAACTCGGGCCTCTTCCGCTCGATCTCGATCGTCGCGCCCGAGGGCTGCATTGCCAACCCGACCTTCCCGGCGCCGACGATCGCGCGGTTCTGCGGCGGCAACATCATCGCCGACACGCTCATGCGAGCCCTCGCCCCGGTCCTGCCGGAAGGGGTCGGCGCCGGCGTCGGCAACCTGAAGGTGGTTGCCTACTCCGGCTTCAGCGGCGGCCAGCACTGGGTGTACATGGACATCCAGGAGGGAAGCTACGGCGGCCGGTACGGCAAGGACGGGCTCGACGCCGTGGACACGCTGTACGCGAACACGCGCAACAACCCGATCGAGGACATCGAGTCGCACTTCCCGCTGCGGGTGACGCAGTACGAGCTGCTCGAGGACCGCGGCGGCCCCGGCCGGTGGCGGGGCGGCCTCGGGAGCACGCGGGAGATCGAGTTCCTCGACGAAGCCGGCTACTCGCTCGAGGGTGACGGCTCCGCCACGGCGCCGCCCGGCCTCTTCGGCGGGGCGGAAGGGACGCCGGGCGCGGTCCTGCTCAACCGGGAAACCGACGGCGAGATCGAGCTGCCGTCCAAGTTCCCCTACCGGAAGGCGGCCGCCGGTGACCGGCTCTGCCTGATCTCTCCTTGCGGGGGCGGCTACGGCTCCCCGCTCGAACGGGACCGTGCGGCGGTCCAGGAAGACCTGATCGACGGATATGTGAGCCGGGAGTCGGCTCGAACGCACTATGGACTGGAGGGCAACGAATGAAGCAACGGGTCTCGATTCTCGCCGCGGCGCTGGCCGTGGCGGTGGTGGCCATTGCCGCCGGGGTGGCGGCGCCGACGGCGTCGTGGACAGGGGCGCAGGCGAACCTGAACAAGCACAAGGCGGTGCCGACGTTCGTCGCGCCGGGTCCGGCCTTCAACGCGAAGGCGAAAGCGAGCGGCAAGACGATCTTCATCATCCCGGCGTCGAGCCAGATCCCCTTCGTCTCGACGATCGCGAACCACATCAAGCGGATCACGGCGCCGATCGGCGTGAAGGTGACGATCTGGGAGAACCAGGGCCAGCCGTCGCAGTGGGTGCAGGGCATGAACGCCGCCGTGGCGCAGAAGGCGGCCGCGATCGTGCTGCTCGCCGGTAACGACCCGGCGGGCCTCCAGCCTCAGATCAAGGCGGCGAAGGCGAAGGGGATCCCGACGATCGTCGCGCACCTCTACGACGACAACCAGCCCTCGGCGCCCAACGTCGGCGGGCTCGTCAACATCCCCTACAAGGTCGCCGGCCAGTTGATCGCGGATCACGCGATCGCCGACACGAAGGGCAAGGCGAACGCGCTCGTCGTCACGATCAACCAGGTCAAGTCGACCGTGCCGATGGTGGCGGGCATCCGCGAGGAGTTCCGCAAGTACTGCGGCAGCTGCAAGCTGAAGTTCACCGACGTGACGATCGCGGACGTCGCGACGAAGATCCAGCCGAACGTCCAGGCGGCCCTGACGGGCGATCCGGGGATCAACTACGTGATCGCTCTCTACGACAGCGCCGAGGTTCCGTTCGCCGCTGCCGCCATCCGCGCCGCGGGGCGCACCGGCAAGGTGAAGATCTCGACGTTCAACGGGACGCCCGAGATCCTCAAGATGGTCAAGCAGGGCGACATCGTCACGATGAACGTCGGCGAGAACCTCGAGTGGATCGGTTACGCGATCGCCGACCAGTCGATGCGGATCATGGGCGGCCTGAAGCCCGTGAAGAATGCCCGCGTGCCGGTGCGCGTCTTCGACAGGACGAACATCGGGCAGGCCGGCGCGAAGTTCACGTCGGGCTGGGGTACCACGTACGTCAGCGGCTACCGCAAGCTCTGGGGCCTGCGGTAGCGGTGGAGGAGGTCGCGCCGCCGCGGCTCGAGCTGCGCAACCTGTCGAAGAGCTTCGGCGGGACGCAGGCGCTTCGCGGTGTCGGCCTGAGCTTGCTCCCCGGGGAGGTCCACGGCCTCCTCGGGGAGAACGGCTCCGGCAAGTCGACGCTGATCAAGGTGCTCGCCGGCTTCCACGACCCGGACGAGGGAGAGCTGCTGATCGACGGCGAGCCGGTGCGGCTGCCGCTCGCACCCGGCCAGTTCCGGGAGCTCGGGCTCAGCTTCGTGCACCAGGATCTCGGCTTGATCGAGTCGCTCAGCGTGCTCGAGAACCTCCGTGTGGCTGAGCTGGCCTCGTCCCGCTCGCGTTTCGGGATCTCCTGGCGGCGCGAGCGCAAGCGGGCGTGGGAGACGTTCGAGCGCTACGGCCTCCGCATCGATCCGACGGCGATCGTCGCCGAGCTGAAGCCGGTCGAGCGGGCGCTGCTCGCGATCGTGCGCGCGATCGAGGAGATCCGCGGCGTCGGCGTGAGCCACGGTGTGCTGGTGCTCGACGAGCCGACGGTCTTCCTCCCACGAGAAGGGATCGAGGTGCTGTTCTCGCTCGTCCGCGACGCTGCGGCGGCCGGTGCGAGCGTCCTCTTCGTCTCGCACGACCTCGATGAGGTGCGCGAGATCACGAACCGTGTCACCGTCCTGCGCGACGGCGCGTTCGTCGGCACGGTGAGCACGCACGAGACGAGCGAGACGACGTTCGTCGAGATGATCATCGGCCGTCAGCTGGCGAAGCTGGCCGAGGTCGAGCACGCGGACAAGTCCGAGCGCCGCGTCGGCGTCGCGGTCGAGGGACTGAGGGGCTCCACCGTCGACGACGTCTCCTTCGAGATGCACGACGGTGAGATCGTCGGGCTCACCGGACTGATCGGCTCCGGCTTCGAGGAAGTTCCGCACCTGCTCTACGGCGCGCGCACGGCCCGAGCCGGCCGGCTCGTGCTCCGTGGCGAGGAGAGCGACCTCACCCGCATGACGCCGACCGTGGCGACGCGCAAGGCGATCGCGCTCATCCCGGCTGATCGCAAGACGGATGGGAGCGTCGGCTCCCTGCCGGTCGTCGAGAACCTGGCGCTCGCGGTGCTCGACCGCTACTTCAACGGCGTCTCGCTCGAGCTGCGCCGGATGCGACGGGAGACGCAGGCGCTGATGCAGGAGTTCGACGTGCGGCCGAACGACCCGTCGCTGCCGTACGGGGCGCTGTCGGGCGGCAATCAGCAGAAGGCTCTGCTCGCGAAGTGGTTCCAGACCGAGCCGAGGCTCCTGCTCCTGGACGAGCCGACCCAGGGGGTCGACGTCGGCGCCCGGCAGCAGATCTTCGGTCTCATCCGCGCCGCGGTCGAGGAGCGCGGCATGCACGTGCTGTGCGC
>JAWVCV010000047.1:0-4882 GCA_033858115.1 Gaiellaceae bacterium | reverse complement strand
GGCTCCGGGCTGTGGATAACTCCAGCGGCTCTGCTACGGTCGGCGCATGCGTGTGACGCGTTCTGCCGTAACGCGAATCTGCGCGATCTGCGAGCGCTCGCTGCTGATGGGCGAGCACGCGATCCGCTTCTCGCCCGACGGGGGCGAGTACGTGGACGTCTGCCCCCTGTGCGCGGACGTCGCCCTCGAGCACGGCTGGCTGCGCGAGGGGGGACCTTCGATGCCCACCGTCCCCCTGCAATCGCGCCGGCGCAAGAGCCGCTGGTCGAGCCTGCTCGGCGGCAAGCGGTCCCAGGAGGCGCCCGTCGCCGACGAGCCGATCCTCCGACGCCTCTCCGAACCCGAGCTCGCCGTCGTCGAGGCGGCCGATCTCTTCAACGCGAGCCCGCACCGGCGCACCGTCGCCGGGGTGGCGAAGAGCCTCGGCGCCCCGAAGGCATCGATCGTGCCGCTCTCCGGCGTCAGCGGCGAGATGATCGTCACGGTCGCCTGGGAGATCTCGTGGTACCAGTACCGCGTGTCCCCGGAGGCGCCGCAACCGCTCCGGCTCGCAGAGCGTGGGCACGACTTGGAGGAGCTGGAGCCGAGCTTCCAGGACTGGAACGCGCAGCTCGCCGACGACGGCCGCTTGATGCCGGACCTCGCGCGGGTCTGACCTGCCCGACCGCTCGACACTGCTCCTGTTCTCGGCCGCGGCGCTGGCGCTGATCGTCGTGCCCGGCCCGGCCGTGCTCTACGTCGTCTCGCAGAGCATCGACCGCGGCCGGCTCGCGGGCATCGTCTCGGCGCTCGGCGTGGCCGTGGGGGCCCTCGTCCACGTCTGCGCGGCCACGATCGGCCTCTCCTCGATCCTCGTCTCCTCGGCGACGGCGTTCAACTTCGTCAAGTTCGCGGGTGCCGCCTACCTGATCGGAGTCGGCCTCTGGACGATCATCGTCAGACCCGCCGTGGAGCCCAGCAGAGCGCCGAGCGAGCGACGGCTCCGGCGGCGCTTCTGGCAGGGCGTGATCGTGAACGTCCTCAATCCGAAGACGGCGCTCTTCTTCTTCGCCTTCCTGCCCCAGTTCGTCGATCCGGAGGCCGGCTCGGCGGCGCTGCAGATCGCGGTGCTCGGGCTCGTCTGGGTCGTGCTCGCCATCATCTGCGACACCCTGTGGGCGCTGGCCGCCGGAACGGCCTCGGAGCGGCTGCGGGGCAATCGCCGGTTCCTCGCGGTGCAGCGCTACGTCTCGGGCTCCGTCTTCGTCGGCCTCGGGACGTTGACCGCGCTGGCAAAGAGGCACTAGCGCCGCCGGGGCGAATCCCTACACTCAGAGAGCGATGATCTATTGCGTGATCCCCCGCGAGCTCGAGGACGAGCTCTACGAGAAGATGGTCGAGTACTACAAGGAGAACGCGAACGTGACCGTGATCATGGACCGCCGCGAGGGTGACGATCGGCGCAACGGCCGCACCTACGGCGGCAAGCGGGAGATCCGGGACCGCCGCCGCGCGCGCATCCCGGGGACCTTCCCCGATACGGACACCGGCGCGGCCTAGCCCCGCGGCTAGACTCCGGGCCGATGGCGGTCGCGGTGAAGCAGTTCAAGAACTACGTCGGCGGCGAGTGGACGGATGCCGCGTCGGGCGAGACCTTCGAGTCGAAGGTGCCCGCGACCGGCGAGACGCTGGGCACCTTTCCGCGTTCGAGCGCCGAAGACGTCGACCGCGCCGTCGCCGCCGCCAAGGACGCGTTCGAGGAGTGGCGGCTCGTCCCGGCCCCGGAACGGGGCAACGTGCTCTTCCGCTTCGCGCGCCTGCTCGAGGAGCAGAAGGACGAGCTGACCGAGCTGATGAGCCGTGAGATGGGGAAGGTGCTCGCGGAGGCCGGCGGCGACGTCCAGGAGGCGATCGACATGTCGGTCTACATGGCCGGCGAGGGTCGCCGGCTCTTCGGCCACACGACGCCGTCCGAGTTGCGCGACAAGTTCCAGATGTCCGTGCGGATGCCGGTCGGCGTCGTCGGCGCGATCACTCCCTGGAACTTCCCGATCGCGATTCCCGCCTGGAAGCTCGCACCCGCGCTCGTCTGCGGCAACACCGTCGTCCTGAAGCCGGCGGAGGACACGCCGCTCCTGGCCGAGCGCTTCATCGAGCTGCTCGGGGAGGCAGGGCTGCCGGACGGAGTCGTCAACCTCGTCCACGGCTATGGCGAGGAGGCGGGCGACAGGCTCGTGCGCCATCCGGACGTCCCGATCATCACCTTCACCGGCTCGCGAGAGACCGGTGTCGCGGTGACGAAGGCGGCCGCCGACCACCTCAAGCACGTCCATCTCGAGCTCGGCGGCAAGAACGCGATCATCGTCCTCGACGACGCCGACCTCGACCTGGCCGTCGAGGGCATCGTCTGGTCGGCCTTCGGCACCTCGGGCCAGCGCTGCACCGCCGCCAGCCGCGTGATCGTGCACGAGGCGGTCTACGGCGAGCTCCAGACGCGGCTCGTCGAGCGCGCCGAGCAGATGAAGATCGGCCCCGGCTGGGATCCCGAGACCGACCTCGGCCCCGTGATCAACCGGGAGGCGCTCGACAAGATCCACTCGTACACCGCGATCGGGTCCGAAGAGGGCGCGAAGCTCCTCACCGGCGGGGAGGCCGCGACCGAGGGCGACCTCGGCAAGGGCTTCTACTACCGCCCGACGATCTTCGCCGACGTCCAGCCGCAGATGCGGATCGCGCAAGAGGAGATCTTCGGCCCGACGACGGCGCTGCTCCCCGTCAAGAGCTTCGACGAGGCGGTCAGGGTCGCGAACGGGATCCGCTACGGCCTCTCCTCGTCGATCTTCACGCGCGACGTGAACAAGGCCTTCCGCGCCATGCGCGACCTGCAGACCGGGATCACCTACATCAACGCCGGCACGACCGGGGCCGAGGTGCACCTGCCGTTCGGCGGCACGAAGGACACCGGCAACGGCCACCGCGAGGCCGGCCAGGCTGCGCTCGACGTCTTCACCGAGTGGAAGTCGATCTACGTCGACTACTCCGGGAAGCTGCAGCGCGCGCAGATCGACAACATCGAGCATCCGGCCCCGTAGTGGGGCTGATGAAGCTCGTCTACTTCGTGCCCGAGGAGGCCCGCGACTCGACGCGTGAGGCCGTTTTCTCGGCGGGCGGCGGCGTGATCGGCGACTACGAGCGGTGCTCCTGGTACACGGCCGGGACTGGGACGTTTCTCCCCCGTGAGGGCGCGGACCCCGCGGTCGGCGAGGTGGGAGAGGAGGAGCACGTGCGGGAATATCGCGTCGAGATCGCGGTGCCGGAGGAGTCCCTCGCGGCGGCCGTCGAAGCGCTCCGGGCGGCGCATCCGTACGAGGAGGTCGCCTTCGACCTCTATCCACTGCACACGCTGTGAAGGCGAAGCTCTGGACGGACGGCGGCGCCCGCGGCAATCCCGGCCCGGCAGCATTCGCCTACGTGCTCGAGGACGAGAACGGCGACGTCCTCGCGGCGCACGGCGAGGCGATCGGCGTCGCGACGAACAATGTCGCCGAGTACAGCGCCTTGATCGCCGGCCTGGAGAAGGCGGTCGAGCTCGGCGTGGAGGAGCTCGAGGTGATCTCCGACTCGGAGCTCATGGTCAAGCAGATGCGGGGCGAGTACAAGGTCAAGAACGAGGCGCTGCGCGAGCTCTCGCTGCGCGCGGCCACGCTCGCACGGCGGCTCGGCCGCGTGGCGTACACGGCGGTTCGCCGCGAACAGAACAAGCTGGCCGACCAGCTCGTGAACGAGGCGCTCGACGCGGCCGGCTAGCTCGGTCTGCCGAGGACGTGGAAGAGCTCCACGTCGACCCCGTTCGGCGTCAGGTGGAGCAACTTCGCGAAGTGGTCCTTCTCCTCGAGCACGAGCCACAGGTCCTGTTCGAGCTCGTCGATCCGGCTCACCTGCTCGAGCCGGAACTGCAGCGTCGTCGTCTCCGTGGGGCCGACGAACGCGAGCCGAGCATCGACGTTGTTGCGTTTGTGGAGCGGGAACCCTTCCCGGAACTGGACTTCCCAGCGCTCGAGCGGCGCAGCCCACTCCTCGATCACGGCCCCGAGCACCTCCAGCGGCTCGTCGATCTCGACCTCGATCGGCACGTCGGGACGCTCGTCCACGAAGCCGCGCGGGAGCACTTCGATCCTCGGCACGGCCTCCCTGTGCCCCGGAGTCAGGCGGCTAAACGCGGCTATACTGGCCGCTCGCGCGGATGTAGCTCAGTTGGCTAGAGCGTCTGCTTGCCATGCAGAAGGTCGTGGGTTCGAGTCCCATCATCCGCTTCACGAAATACCCGCGGGCCAGGGGTATTTTCTTTGGCCGCGCGGCGGTACGAGGACGGTGTTCGCTCTCCTCGGTGGCTTCTGGCTGGCCAGCGATATCTCTATCGTCTGCAGTGCGTGGCTATGCGGATCGGAAGCGTCTCGATCGCCTTGGCGACCTTCAACGGCGCCCGCTATCTGCCAGAGCAGCTTCGCAGCCTGGCCGGGCAGACATTGCTGCCGCGCGAGCTCGTCGCCTGCGACGACGGCTCGGCCGACGAGACGATCGAAATCCTGGAGCAGTTCGCGCGGGACGCTTCGTTCCCCGTCCAGGTCGTGCGGAACGAGCGTCGACTCGGGTACGCGGACAACTTCCTTGCGGCCGCGGCGCTCTGCAGGGGCGAGCTCATCGCCTTCTGCGACCAGGACGACTTCTGGCTCGAGAGGAAGCTGGAGGCCTGCGAGGGAGAGGCGCGGCGCACCGGTGCCGCGATCGTCGCCCACTCAGGCGCGGTGGCCGACGAGTCGTTGCGCCCGACCGGCAGGCTCGTCCCGCACGCCCGGCGCCGGTGCGTCGTCACGCCGGGGCGGAGTGATCCCTGGTGGGACTG
>JAWVCV010000046.1:0-3675 GCA_033858115.1 Gaiellaceae bacterium | reverse complement strand
CCTCGGGCGAGAAGCCCATCGCCGCCGTGTCGGTGTAGGCCGCCTCCCGCGAGAACCCGCTGCCGCTCCAGACGATGCCGTCGCCGCCCGCGCCGCCCGCGCCGCCCGGGGTGCCCGGATTGACGGGGACGCCGGGCTGCCGCGAGGTCGAGCCGCCGGACGCGCCGTCGCGGCTTCCGTCCGACCGCGACCCGCCCGTCGCGCCGCCGCTCGAGCCTGTGACGCGCCCGCCGGCCTGCGACCGCGAGTCGGCGCTCGGCGGCCGCCGGGAGTCGAGGTCCTTGCCGTAGTTGATCTTGGCGCCCACGCCGGAGATCCCGGCCGACCCCTTGCCGCCACCACCGCCGCCGCCGCCGAGCAGCGACTTCGCCACGTCGCCGAGGATCTGTCCCATGGCCACCTGCTTCTGCGCCTCGGTCTTGAGGTTGGCCGCGGCCAGCTGGCCGGCCTGGGTCGCGGCGTCGAGCGTCCGGCCCATGCCCGCCTGCGCGAGCTGCTGCGTCCCGGCCAGGCCGCTCATGTCGCGGAAGATCGAGCCGTTGGAGATCGCGGTGAGGACGGAGTTGACGCCGGCGGGATCCGGCAGGGCCGTCGGGTTGACGAGGTTGAGCACGGGCTGGCCGAGCTGGCCTGGCACGGGCGCCTGCGCGTCCGCGCGGGACGCGGTGCTCGGCGGCACGAGCTCGGTCGGCTGGAACGGGATCGGCGAGTCCTGCCAGTTCCAGAACCGCGTGATGTCGAGCGGCTCCGCCGCATTCGAGCGGCCCAGCACGGCCTCGGCGAACACGCCTTCGGTCGGGATCGGCACGAGCCGCTCGTTGTGCTGGCCGAACTCGATGCCCCGCTGCTGCAGGACGTCTCCCCAGGCGAGCACCTTGTCGTCGCCGGCTGTGATGCCCGACGGCTCGTCCACCTCCACCGGCGCGCGCAGAACGAGGTAGTTGCCGATGACGCCGATCGGGACCGGCTCGATCTGCTCGACCAGCGGGCGGCCGTTCCACTCATATCCGGCGAGCAGCCGGGTGACGGCCGCCGCGCCCAGCGCCCGGGTGATGATCGCCGCGTAGTACGCGTGGTTGGAGTTGAGGTGATCGACGATCTCGGCGTAGCGGTCGCCGGCGTCGAGGTTGAGCAGCACGGCGCGCTGGAAGGCGGTCCCGGTGGTGAGGTCGACCGACACGGGCAGCGTGAACGCCGTGCCTCCGTAGGCGCAATCGAGCAGCAGGCGCGCGGCCGGCGGCGCGATCGCCCCGTCCGACGTCTTGAGGCTGATCGCGTCGATGTCGGCGAGCGTGGTCCCGGCGGGCGCGCGGAACGTCCCCCCTCCGGCGGGATCGAGCGCCACCGCTCCCGCGCCGGAGCGGTCGAGCTGGACCGTGGAGACGTCCGCGCCCTCGACCGTGATCGTGCGGATCTCGGCCTCCGGCGGCAGATGCAGCGCATCGGACCCCTCGCGCAGAAGCGGGCGGCCGACGACCCGGCTCAGGTGGTCGAATGCCGCGCTCTCCCATTCCGCCGGCGAGAGCGCTGTCCCCGGCGGCGCGGCGGCCAGGGTCGCCTGCCCCGGCGGCGCGCCTGCCGCCGAGGGGACGTCCGGACCGGTGGCGGCGAAACCGCGCAGGCTCCAGCGCGACGCGCCGGTGCTCGTCAGCGAGCGCGGGGGAACCGTGCCGCTCAGGCGGTCCCGCGCGCTCGCCGCCAGCGGGGTGCGGCTCTTGGCCAGCACCGCCACCGAGCCCTGCGGGTCGGCGAGCAGCCGCCCGATTCGGTCGTCGAGTGCTGCTCGCAGGAGGATGCCCCGGTTGCGCTCGACGATCTCGCGCGTGAAGCGCGGGATCTCGAGCGGCAGGAACAGGACCCGTTCCGCCCGATGGAGCTGCGTGACCGTCCGGTAGACCTGGACGACCTCGTAGTACTGGACGGTCAGCGCGTGCATGTGGTTGTAGTTGGCGACGACCCGGGTGCTCGCCCGCGCGTGCTCGGACTCGGAGACCTCGGAGACCGCCGATGCGCGGCGGTTGCGCACGCCGGTGGAGTGCTGCTCGGTTCGGTCGTTGACGTCCTGGGCCATGCCGGCGACGATCGAACGGTTCCCCCGCGACCAGCCGACGCTCGCCGCGAGCCCGAACGAGGTCGCCGCCTGACTCGTGTCGGACGTGCTTCCGCCGCCGAAGATCGCCCCCAACAGCCCCGAGCTGGAGGTGTCGGCGTGCGCCTCGCTCGCCGAGCTCGCGAGGCCGAAGGTCTGTGATCCGCCGCGCTGGAGCTCGCGCGCCACGGCGTCCTGCACCTCGCTGATGGCGCGGCTGTGCTCCGTGGCGCTGTCGACCCGCTCGGCTTCGGCGATCTCCTCCTCCGTGCGGCCCTGCGTGCGCCGCGACCAGTCGACGATCGCCACGCGCGTCGCCTCGCCGGGAGCGAGCGCCAGGCAGTGGAGCAGATGCCCGAGCGTGATTCCCTGCGCGTACCACGACTGCGACAGCGTCAGCAGGGCGCCGATGGCGGGCGCGTCGGACGTGTCGTCGTCGAAGAGGCCGCGCAAGGGGATCGGGCCCTTGAGCGGCGTGAGCTTGCCACGCGACGCCATCTGGAGCATCACGAGCGACGGGTAGTAGACGCGCTCGGTCGGGTACTCGCCGAAACGCGGCCGTAGCTCCGCGCCCTCCTCCGCCGGCGGGACGCCATCGCCGCCGAAGGCGAGACGCACCGTCTGCTCGGCCGCCACCCGCGGCGGCCAGTACGCGAAGTCGCGGATGCTCGTCACGTCCAGCGCGCCTCGCAGCGCCGCGGCGTCGATCTGCTCGAGGCCCCGGAGGTCCTCGACCGGCAGGTGCCCGATCGCGTCGATCGATGACCATGACGCGCCTGTGCGCAGCCAGTCGCCCGGGACCAGCCCCGCGCGCCCGGAGGGACTCTCGGGCGAGGACGCCTCGGCGGCGAGCTGCGCGTTGCGGAAGATCCACGCCGATCCGAGGTCGAAGACCGTGCGGATCTCGAGGTCGTCGTCGAGCAGGTGCGCGGCCTCCTCGCTTACGCCCAGCAGCGCCGAGGCCGGCGCCGCCAGCAGCTCCTGCAGCGACAGGTCCGCGTACTCGTGACGGAACAGCGGAGGTGCCTCGGCGGCCATCAGCCCACCCCAAGCGACGGCGTTTCCCGGATCACCCGAACCGGCTCCCCGGGCGAACGATCGACCGCCCTACCCTACGCCCGTCACGGAGCGCTGGTCAATCCTTCCGCGAGGCGACTCTCGCCCGATGCGGCTGCCAAAGGCGCCGAACCGGGGTCTCAGCTCGAGCGCGGCGCGCTCCGCCGCACCGCGCTGGGCAAGCCCGGTCGCGCCCGCCGCTCGGCGTGCACCTGCTCGGCGATCCACGCGTCCTCGGCGCGGCGCTGACGCCCCGCCGAGTGCGCGGTCGTGCCCACCGTCCCCGACGTGCGAGCGCCCGCCGGCTCGGCGGTCGGCTCGCTGTCGGCCAGCGCGATCGCCGCGCCGCCGGGCACGAACAGCACGAGCGCGAACGTGGCGAGGAGTCTTCTCATGCGCTTCACGGTCACGGTTGGAGGGTGACGCCCGAGGCTTGGACGACGGTGTGCCACGCCCGAGAGGAGCCTGAGACCAGCGACGGCTCGGTGTGCCGGCCACGACGCGGTCACGACCGCCCATCGCGGTGAAGC